>JBHENB010000003.1:0-68284 GCA_046262255.1 Chitinophagaceae bacterium | reverse complement strand
AACATTCATGAAGCTGCCCTTAGCAATTACCCGGCAATGAACCTGGTAGTGAATAAAGCAACTTTTACATTTAGTACTCATTTGGTACCCGATGCTGTTGGTAACAAAGCTTATTTGCAAACACCTGCAAAAACACCCTGGCGTACAATTATTGTAAGCGATGATGCAAGGGAAATTCTTACCGCAAACCGCATGATCCTGAATTTGAATGAGCCTTCTAAAATTGAAAATACATCCTGGATAAAACCACAGAAAATGGTAGGTATTTGGTGGGAGATGCACGTTGGTAAAAGCAGTTGGGACTACTCCGGTGGCCAGGTAGGATCGCAACAGGCAAGCAGGGTGCCACATGGCGCTACAACAGCCAATGTAAAAAGATATATTGATTTTGCTGCAAAGAATAAAATTGATGGTGTTCTTGTAGAAGGCTGGAATACAGGATGGGAAGACTGGTTTGGTAAATGGAAAGAAAATGTTTTTGATTTTGTAACTCCTTACCCTGATTATGATGTAAAAGAATTAAGCAGATATGCAAAAAGCAAAGGAGTAAAGATCATCATGCACCATGAAACTTCTGGCTCTGTTACCAATTACGAACGGTGGATGGACACAGCTTATCGCTTTATGGTGAAGCATGGTATGAATTCAGTAAAAACCGGGTACGTGGGACGGATCATTCCACGTGGTGAACATCATGACGGGCAATGGATGGTGAATCACTACGAAAGAGCAGCCGCTAAAATGGCTAAGTATAAAATAATGGCTGATATGCACGAATCCGTACGGCTTACCGGTTTGCACAGAACTTATCCAAACTGGCTGGCAAGCGAAGCAGCACGGGGTAATGAATTCAATGCGTGGAGCGTTGGTAATCCGCCTGAGCATGAAACCATTTTACCTTTTACACGGTTAATGGGAGGGCCAATGGACTACACGCCAGGTATCTTCAAAATAAAAATGAGTTCGTATGATCCAAATAAAAAAGAACAGGTACATACTACACTTGCAAAACAGTTAGCGTTATACATTACCATGTACAGCCCGCTGCAAATGGCTGCAGACCTGCCGGAAAATTATGAGGTACGCATGGATGCATTTCAGTTTATAAAAGATGTGGCTGTGGATTGGGATGATACGAAAGTGTTAGCAGCAGAGCCTGGTGATTACATTGTTATGGCACGTAAAGCAAAGGGAAGTGACAAGTGGTTTATTGGTGCAATCACCGATGAAACAGGCCGTAGCTTTGCTACTGATCTTTCTTTTTTAAACAACAAAAATTATGTTGCAACTATTTACCAGGATGGAGATAATGCTCATTGGGAAAAAAACCCCGAGGCATATAAAATTCAAAGATTTATTGTAACACCAAAAACCGCATTGAAGTTAAACTTAGCTGCAGGTGGTGGAACGGCTATAAGTTTGGTTCCTGCAACTGCAGCAGATGTAAAAGCTATAAAAAAATACAATTGATTTGTGTTACCAGCTTCTGTAGTACTTTTCAACTTTCGTTGCGTCGCACTCTTGTACTTATCAATTCTACTGAGCAGATTTAGACACACTTTATGTTGTGAGTCTTTTATGTTTTGAGTCGTTCTCTTTTATAAATAAACGCTATAATGCACGATCATATTAAAGCCATTGTATTTGATTTAGGGGGCGTACTTATTGACTGGAATCCCAACTATGTTTTCGATCATTTGTTTGAGGATGCCGATAGAAAAGAACACTTTTTTCAAAACATCTGCACCAGCGACTGGAATGAGCAACAGGATGCGGGCCGTTCATTGACAGAGGCCACAGCAGAACTGGTGGCAAAACATCCTGAATGGAAAGAATACATTGAGGCATACTATGGCAGATGGGAGGAAATGCTGGGAGGGCCAATCCATGAATCAGTAGAAATTTTCCGGAGGTTAAAGGAGAGCGGTAAATATAAATTATATGCATTAACCAACTGGAGTGCAGAATTATTCCCTATTGCCCTGGACAAATATGGTTTTTTGCATTGGTTTGATGGCAGGCTAGTAAGCGGTGAAGAAAAAATGCGCAAGCCTTTCCCGGAATTTTACAAATTGCTTTTAAAACGTTTCAATTTAAAACCGGAAAAAATCTTATTTATTGATGATAATCTTCGCAATGTGAAAGCTGCAGAAGAGTTAGGTATTAAGAGCATCCCTTTTCAATCGTCCCGGCAAATGAAAAACACGTTGGAAGAAATGGGACTATTGTAGGTTAATTACAATATAGATAAAAATTATCAACGCACACTGAAAAGAACCCCGGTTGATGTACAGGGATTTGAAAATTAATGATCGTCTTCTCCGCACTTATCATGCAATTAATATGCCCCCAAATTAAGATGTTAAATCAAGATGGCGGGAGAGTATTTACCTAAATAACTCACATGGCTTTAATCCTGTATGCTTTTTGAAAGCTGTTGAAAAATGTGAGATGGATGAATAGCCCAACACCATAGAAACATCAGTGACACTTAAGCCTTTTTCGTACAATAAATATTTAGCATGCTCCATCCTCTGATTCTGGTAAAAATCGAATATGGTGGTACCAAAAAGTTCTTTAAATCCTTTTTTAAGGTAACATTCATTTATAGCCACTTTGCGACTTAATTCTTTTATTGTAATAGGATTTCCAATGTGCTGAATTAAAATTTCCCTTGCTTTTATAATCTTAGCCTTATCTTCTTCATTTGCCAGAAATTTACAATTGATTGTATCAATTTCCTTATCGCCTAAAATGCAATCCAGGCTATATAACAACAACATTTGTGTTTGCGCATTTACATAAATGTTTTCCAGCGAATCTGAATAAGTATGAGTCAATAAGCCCTCAAGCACGATGCGTGTTCGGCTGCACAAAGAAACAGTTTTTGTAAATGAAGAGTTGTATTTAAAGGAAAGAACATCATCACTTAAATTGCTTTGATTTTGTCTTGACTTTACGAACTGCGATAATAAGGTAGATGAAAAAACAAAAGTTAGCAGATCAATGCTTTCCACTATTTCTTTACAGTTTGTGTCTGCATGAACTTTACATGCATTGCAGTCCTGTGGTAGCTGATTACAATACATTTTTCCTGTCAAACAAAACCTTAGCTCCAAATTACCCTGACCCGGTTCAGATGATCTGTAATCATACTTTAATTCTCCAATATCGTCGGCTTCCCAGTTCGGAGGTCGTAAGTATCTTCTAAAACTATACCGAACGGCATTTGGAATAAGCCGTACCGTTTCGCTCAACACCTCGTAGTTAGAATTTATACCCTGTAAATGAGAATCAACCTTTACAAATTCATCCATCAGTTGCAAAATTAGCGTACAAACATTAATCTGCCTTATTATAAAAGAGGAGATGGAAAGATGCAATTATTTCTCAACAGGCCAATCCACTTATAGAAAACAGCAGATTTATAGAAATTCTACTTTCAAAAAAAGCTTTTTTAGCGGGTTTTGTAAAGCGGGTTTTTGTAGATTGTTTCATACTTTCGCCCCATGCAGCCTGGTAATAATTCTATAAAGGAATTTCAGCATACACTTGCAAGGGAAGCTTCTATCTCCGGTGTAGGCATACATACTGGTCAAACTGTTGAAATTATTTTAAAGCCTGCAGCTCCAAATACCGGGGTTGTGTTTCAACGCGTAGATCTTCCGAATCAACCAATTGTAAAAGCGGATGTTGATAACGTGGTAGACACGGTTCGTAGTACAACAATTGAGGCTAATGGAGCAAGGATAAACACAATAGAGCACCTGATGGCAGCTCTGGCTGGAAGCAGGGTGGATAATGTATTAATCGAAATAAACGGGCCTGAAGTTCCGATCTTAGATGGCAGTTCTGCGCCTTTTGTAGAAATCATTTATGATGCAGGCGTGCAAAAACAAAATTCTGAAAAGGTTTTTTACTCCTTGCAACATAATATTACTTATGTTGATGAAAACAAAAAGGTAGAAATGGTAGCAATGCCTTACCATGAGTACCGCATTAATACACTAATTGACTTTAATTCTCCTGTTTTAGGCACTCAACACGCTGCTATAAAATATATCACAGAGTTTAAGGATCAAATTGCTCCATGCCGCACATTTTGTTTTTTTCATGAACTGGAGTATTTACTGGAAAATAACTTAATCAAGGGTGGAGACATTAATAATGCTATTGTGGTAGTGGATAAGCCTGTTTCTGAAAATCAGGTAAGTCGAATAGCCAAGGTGTTTAATAAACAAAACGTAAAAGTAAATGAAGGTGGCATTTTAAACAACCTTGAATTGCGCTTTCCTAACGAACCGGCACGTCATAAGCTATTAGACGTAATTGGAGACCTTGCATTAGTAGGCTTTCCATTTAAAGCACACATTATTGCGAACAGGCCCGGTCATTCTTCTAACATAGAATTCGCAAAAAAAATAAAAGAGCATATAAAGAAAAACAGGTATAAACAGGAAATTCCGGTTTACGATCCTTCTAAACCTGCTTTGTACGATGTACATGCCATTGAAAAAAAGTTACCGCACCGTTATCCTTTTTTATTAATTGATAAGGTAATTGAAATGTCGGACAGGCATGTAGTAGCTATTAAAAATGTTACCTATAATGAGCCTTTTTTCCAGGGTCATTTCCCTGGCAACTGTATCTTCCCAGGGGTATTGCAATGTGAAGCGCTTGCACAGGCGGGGGGAATTCTTACAATACCTGATGATTCTGAAAATGAATATGATACTTATTTTTTAAAAATAGATAATTGTAAATTTAAAAATAAAGTTGTACCCGGCGATACCATGATCTTAAAAATGGAGTTAACTACTCCTATACGCCGCGGCATTTGTGAAATGAGGGGAACTATTTTTGTCGGAAATAAGTTGGTAGCTGAAGCTGATTTGGTTGCTCAAATTGTAAAGAAACCTTCTAAAGTAAAGGTATGATCTCACCGCTGGCATCCATTCATCCGAATGCGCAACTCGGCAGTAATGTAAAAATTGAACCTTTTGCTGTTGTTCATGATAATGTAACCATAGGCGATGGTTCTCATATCATGTCACATGCAGTAATAATGCCTTTTAGCATCGTAGGTAAAAAATGTTCTATTTTTCCCGGGGCAGTAATTGGTGCCATCCCTCAGGATCTAAAATATGCAGGAGAAAAAACAACTGTGGAAATTGGTGACAACACCACCATTCGTGAACATGTAACCGTTAACCGGGGGACAAAAGATAAATGGAAAACCACCGTGGGCAGTAATTGCCTGTTAATGGCGTATGCCCATATAGCGCATGATTGTATTGTTGGCAATCATGTAATACTGGCTAATAGCGTGCAACTGGCCGGACATGTACAAATTGGTGATTATGCCATTATAGGTGGTTTGTCCGGAGCCCATCAATTTACCCGTATTGGCGCTCATACCTATGTGGCTGGACACTCTGTTGTACGTAAAGATGTGCCACCATTTGTAAAAGCAGCCCGTGAACCTATGTCCTTTGCAGGAATTAATGTAGTAGGATTACAAAGAAGGAGTTTTCCCGAGGACCAGATTCACACAATATCCAGGATATATCATATTTTATTTGTAGAAAATCATAGCACCTCAAAAGCAATTGATCTTATAGAGCAAAAAATACCTGATTGCGAATTGAAACACGAAATTTTGAAATTTGTTCAGGACTCCCGGATTGGTATCATTAAACGATATTCAAAAAACGGGGTTAATGAAGATTAGGTTCTCCAATGCCGGCAAACGCTTTAACCGTGAATGGATTTTTCGTAACGTGGATATAGAATTTTCTGCAGGCAATTCTTATGCAATCACAGGCCCAAACGGATCGGGCAAATCCACCTTACTGCAAACAATAGGTGGCTTGCTGCAACCCAGCGAAGGCAAAATTTCATTTTATGACTCCGACAAGGAAATACTGCCCGAAAAAGTTTATCAAAGCATTTCTTTCTGTGCACCTTACCTGGATCTGGTAGAAGAGATGACACTGGTAGAATTTATACAATTTCATAACACTTTCAAATCGTTTTTAAAAACGCTTAAAATAAATGAAATTATTGATGTCATTGACTTAAGGGCGGCTGCAAATAAGCAGATTCTCTATTATTCATCCGGCATGAAACAACGGGTAAAGCTCGCCCAGGCAATATTTTCAGAGACGGATATTGTGCTGTTGGATGAGCCGTGCACTAATCTGGACGCCCAGGGAATTGAACTTTATCATTCACTGATTAAGTATTACTGTAAAAACAGGCTGGTAATTGTGAGCTCTAATGATGAAGTAGAATATGAATTTTGTAAAGAAAAAATTTCCATGAATGATTTTAAATATTCCGGTTATGCCACTTCGTACTCTACTTTATAAGGGTAAGGAAGTTTTTGAGAAGCATTTAAAATCTTAATGGAAACGATCGAACCATTTTCTGCATAATCTAAAATAATCCCTGGCTTACCCTCATCACTTCCTTTATGGGCAGATCATTTAACTTGATGTATAATACATCCACTTCTTTATCGTATTTCACTCATAGTGTTTATTTTCCTCCTTCGGAGGAGGCCTTACCGTTGACTTGCAATCAGCAAATTCAAATCTGTATATTTTAAATTAAATCGTTCGCTTAAATAAAAATTGGTAAGAGCGCCTTTAAACATATAAATACCACTGCGTAAATGTACCTGGTGCCACACCATCCTTTCAAAACCGCCATCCTCTCCGGCTTCCAACAATAAAGGCATTAGCACATTACTAATTGCCTGCGAGGCTGTACGGGCAAACCCGGAGGGTATATTCGGCACGCAATAATGTATTACTCCGTATTTCAAAAAAATGGGAGCTTCGTGTGTTGTAATTTCCGAAGTTTCAAAACAGCCTCCGCGGTCAATACTTACATCAATAATAACACTGCCATTGCGCATATTGCTCACCATTTCTTCTGTCACTACTAAAGGTGTTCTGCCTGTTTCCGAACCCAGAGCTCCAACAGCAACTTCGCAGGTTTTTAATTGTTTACTCAACATCCGTGGCTCTATAACAGATGTCCACAATCTATGTCCTACATTATTCTGTAATCTTTTTAACCGGTAAACACTATTATCAAAAACTTTCACTGATGCACCAAGTGCTAATGCAGCTCTTGCAGCATATTCGCCTACAATACCGGCACCTATTATTATCACTTTGGTTGGTGCAATTCCGGAAATACCCCCCAGCAGCACACCTTTACCATGATTTGCAGAACCGAGATACTGGGCAGCAATCAACATTACAGAACTTCCCGCAATTTCGCTCATGCTCCTTACAATCGGGTAAGTTCCACTGTCGTCTTTTAAATTTTCAAAAGATATAGCAGTTATTTTTTTCTCCATCATTTTTTCTAAAAGCTCTGCCTTCAATACGCTTAAATGAATTGGAGAAATAATAATTTGATTGTGTTGCAACAAATGCAATTCATCTTCTACTACAGGAGCACTTTTTATAAGAATAGGAGCTTTGTAAACATCTTCCCGATTAAAAACAATCTTAGCACCTGCTTCGCTGTAATCCCTATCGCGAAAATGTGCTGCGTCCCCGGCATTATGTTCAATTACTACTTCATGGCCATTACTTATCAAAACACCTACTGCATCAGGTGTTAAGGCAATCCTGTTTTCCTGAAAAGCAATCTCTTTTGGTATGCCTATGTGCAACCGGGCACCTTTGGGCTTGATATCAAGCGTTTCTTCCAATGTTTCATAACTAAATGAAGTGCTGATGTTTGGCTGTACCTGAGACATATGGAAAATAGATCTTCTGAAATAAATAATTTACAAATTACAAATGTTATACGATACTATGATGGTTCAACTCAGTTGGAGGAAGAAATTTTATTTCCCGTGTGATTTCGTCTACAGCCGTAATTGTTATATGGAGTGCGTTTTCATTCAACAATTCACTTGCCTTTTCCGGCCATTCTATCATACATATTTCTCCACTATTAATGCAATCTTCTACCCCGGCTTGTATCGCTTCCCTTACATCTTTTAACCGGTAAAGGTCTATATGGTAAATCCTTTTACTTTCACCTGAATTGAAAAACAAGTACTCGTTTATTATAGAAAATGTAGGGCTTGATACTACATCCTGCACCCCTTTGTGGTTACACAAAGCAGCTATGGTAGTAGTTTTACCCGCACCCATCTCTCCATGAATCGCAAAAACCTTTATAGCCTGAACATGGTTCCAAAACAAAGTTGCAAATGACGCCAATTGATGTAAAGACACCCGTTGTACCATTGTACAAATTTAACAGTGTTTGCAACGGTGTTGAAAAGATAGCCGCATTAACACAAGTATGCCTGCAGGGAGCAGGGTAAATTTGCACTAAGAAATATTATTCAGAATGGAAAAGATACATTGGAAGGTTGAGGGGATGACTTGCTCAAATTGTGCCTTAACAATCCATAAATACCTGGAAAAAGAAGGTGCTGAAAATGTGGCTGTCAATCTCATTGATGGCGACGTAGCTTTTGATTTAAACGGTAAGAGCACTAAGCAAAAAATTGCACAGGGAATAGAATCATTAGGATATGCAGTGGAAACTAAAGAGGCCGGCACTGTAACTAAAAGAAAGCTATTAGCAACAAACCTGCAGCGATTTTGGTTTTGCTTGCCTTTTACTGCTGTATTGATGTTGCACATGTTTCCTGCGCTCCATCATCATCCTAACTTTCATTGGATAATGAACCCGTGGGTGCAGTTATTTATTTGCCTGCCGGTTTTTATTACTGGCCTTCTTTATTTTGGCCGTTCTGCCGTTAAAAGTATCCGCAATGGCATGCCCAATATGAATGTATTGATTACTATTGGAGCATCCTCTGCTTTCATTTATAGCGTAGCAGGCACCTTTTTTAATTTAGGCGAAGAGTTTCTATTTTATGAGACCTCCGCCGCTATTATTACACTTGTTTTTTTAGGCAATTATCTGGAGGACGTTTCTGTTCAATCCACACAAAGGGCATTAAAGGCCCTGGTGAAATCTCAAAAAGTAATGGCTAATATGATTGCTTTTGATGAGCAACATAATGAAGTGATTTTACCCGTTGAAAACACTCAATTGAAAGTAGGTGACCTGATTCTTATAAAAACCGGTGAGCATGTACCTGTAGATTGTAAACTATTGTGGGGTGATGTGCATGTAAACGAAGCATTAATTACAGGAGAAAGTGTTCCGGTAACCAAAGGAAAAAAAGATAAGCTGATTGGTGGAAGTATTCTGGAGCAAGGTACCGCAAAGGCACAGGTTACGGCAGTAGGTAATGATACTGTTTTATCGGGAATTTTAAACCTGGTGAAGCAAGCGCAGGGAGAAAAGCCTCCCGTACAGCAATTGGCAGATAAAATCAGCGCAGTGTTTGTTCCAGTAGTTTTAATAATTGCAGTAGTAACTCTTGCTGCTAACTGGCTAATTCTGCAGCAATTCACTCCTGCACTTATGCGTAGCATTGCTGTGTTAGTAATCGCCTGTCCCTGTGCTATGGGACTTGCCACGCCGGCTGCAATTGCAGTAGGTTTAGGCCGTGCAGCAAGAAACGGCATTTTATTTCGCAATGCAAAAAGTCTGGAATTGTTTAAGGATATTAAACAGGTGGTTTTTGATAAAACAGGAACATTAACTACAGGAAAATTTAAAATTTCAAACTTGCAATTTCAAAATACTACTGAAGCAGAATTTAAACAGATTGTGTATTCTCTGGAAAAATATTCTAATCATCCTTTGGCTAAAAGTATCTCGGAGCAATGGAAAACAAAAGATGAAATCCGCTGGAAAACCATTGAGGAAATAAAGGGGAAAGGTATAAAAGCAACTGACCTAAAGGGAAATAATTATTTAGCAGGCTCTTATACAATTGCATCTCATTTAACTGATGATGATGCGCACAATATTTATATTATTCGTAACGATAAATTAATTGGCTGGTTAGATTTGTACGATGAAATACGACCTGAGTGTAAGGAAGTGATTCAATTTTTAAAAAGAAGAAATATTAAACCCATTTTATTAAGTGGTGACAGGTATAAAAAGTGCCGGCAAATAGCAGATGTTTTAGGGATTGAAGAAGTAATTGCCGAACAAACCCCGGAACAAAAGCTACAAAAAATAGCTGACCTTACACAGCTTGCACCAACAGTAATGGTTGGCGATGGCATTAACGATGCACCCGCACTGGCAAAAGCCACTATAGGTATTTCCATGAGCGAGGCATCTCAATTAGCTATGCAAAGTGCACATGTAGTTCTAATGAATAGCGGTTTAAAAAAATTACCTGCAGCACTGGGATTAGGCAAGCATACTTATATCACTATAAAGCAAAATTTATTTTGGGCATTTTTCTATAATATTATTGCCATACCTGTTGCAGCCTTTGGATTTTTAACCCCCACTTTTGGTGCTCTTGTAATGGGGTTAAGTGATGTGGTGCTTGCAGGAAATTCAGTGCGTTTATATGTGAAGAAAGTAAATTGATAATATTATTTATGCAAGTTATTACCTGTAATTTTTTTAAATTTGAATAAACCTAAATTATTTGTTATGCCGCGATTTGCTGATGTTGTTGATGAAGTAACTTCTCTTTCTTTAGAAGAAATGGAAGAAATAAGAAGAATTATCAATAGGATTTTAATAGAAAAAAACGAGAACATTTTATAAAGGTTTATGAGCAATCTCTAAAAGATAGCAAAGAAGGAAAATTATTGCATCAAACAATATTGAAGAAATTGCTAAATGGCTCAACAGCGATGAATGATAATAGTAAAATTTACATCAAACTTCAAAAGGACTTATAATAAACTTATCAGGAAACAACCTGAATTAGGATTTGAGGTTCTAGAAAAATTGCTACTCTTTTCAATCAATCCTTACAATCCAACTCTCGATACACATAAGCTTAAAGGAAAGTTATCACAAATGTGGCCTTTTACCATTCGCTATGATTTGCGAATACTATTTTACTTTGAAAATGACCAGATAGTAACCTTAGTTGATATCGGCACTCACAACGAGGTGTATTAATAAACAGCACCTCATGAATTCCGAGCAAATATTAAAACAATACTGGGGCTACAATTCTTTTCGCCCTTTGCAAAAAGAAATCATTGAATCCGTTTTAGCAAAGAAAGATACGTTGGCGTTGCTGCCTACAGGCGGTGGCAAATCTGTTTGTTACCAGGTTCCGGCACTTGCACAGGAAGGCATCTGCCTCGTAATTTCTCCATTAATTGCATTGATGAAAGACCAGGTAGAGAACTTAAAAAAACGAGGTATACATGCACTGTCCATTTACTCGGGTATGCACCGAACTGAAATAATCAAGACTTTAAAAAACGCCGCTTATGGAAATTTTAAATTGTTGTACGTATCTCCGGAAAGAATAGAAACCTCACTATTCAAAGAGTATTTGCCTGCGTTACATATAAATCTTATTGCTGTAGACGAAGCACATTGCATTTCCCAATGGGGTTACGATTTCCGGCCCTCATATTTACGTATTACCGAACTGCGGAATGAATTAATTAATGTACCGGTTTTAGCATTAACCGCTTCTGCAACAAGAGAAGTGCAGGAAGACATTTGCGAGAAGCTTTCCTCACGCCTTGCTCCTCTCCCCAAAGGCGAACACTTTACAAAATCCCAAGAGTTATTTGCTCGTTGGAGCATTTTCCGTCAATCATATAAGAGGGGAAACCTTTCCTATAGCTCATTTAAAGTAGATTCTAAAATGAGTAAACTGGCGGATGTAATTTCAAAAGTACAGGGCAGTACCATCGTGTACACAAAAAGCAGAAAACGCACAACGGAAATAAGCAACTTGTTGCAGATGCACGGTATCACTACGCATCATTATCATGCAGGTCTTTTACCGGAAGAACGTAACAAAAGGCAGGAAGATTGGGTGCAGAATAAAGTAAAGGCAATTGTTTGCACCAACGCTTTTGGTATGGGTATAGATAAACCCGATGTGCGCCTGGTGATACATGCTGATATGCCGGATAGCCTGGAAAATTACTACCAGGAAGCAGGACGTGCCGGCCGCGATAGCAAACGCTCCTATGCTGTATTACTGTACGATGAAAGAGATGTTGTCGAACTAAACTCATTACATACAAAGCGGTTTCCAACTTTTGAACAAATAAAAGAAGTTTATAATGCACTTGCTAATTATCTGCAAATCTCTGTAAACACCAGCCAGGATGTTTCTTACACATTCCATTTTGAAACTTTCATTAAAAACTTTAAGCTGGATAGCAATATTGCATTGTACTCTTTAAAAGCAATAGAGCAGGATGGGTGGATTGATTTTAATGAAAAAAGCTTTACTCCATCCACAGTTATTTTTACTGCATCCAAAGAACAGCTTTACGATTTTCAAAAAAACCGTCCGGAGTATGAACATTTATTAACTACACTGCTTCGGACGTATGAAGGTATTTTTGATTTCCCTGCATTTATTTCAGAAAAATTATTGAGCAGGTTGCTTAAAACTGATGAAGCAATAGTAAAACAGCAATTAAAAAAAGCTGCATCTTTCGGTAATATAAAATACAAACCTCAAAACGATGAACCACAGATAATTTTCAGAAAAAACCGGGTGGCGGCAAACGATTTAACTATTAACTTTTCTCAATACAATAGAAGGAAAGATGCATTTATAAAAAGATCTGCAAAGATTATAGAATACGCAAACACTAATACATGCAGAAGCTGGTTTATTAATCTATATTTTGGAGATGATGAAACAAAGCCCTGTGGCATTTGCGATAATTGTCTGCGCCTGAAATCCTTAAATGTAACACCGGAAGAATTTGAAAAAATAAGAACGAGCATTACAAATTGTTTATCCGGTGTACCAATAACGTTTTCACAATTAATAGATAAATTAAAAGGTATTCCAAAAGGAAAAGCCCGGAGAGTGATTGAATTTCTCCAGGCCGAGAACCAAATATCTGTAGATAAAAACGGTACTTTAAAAAATACTTACTGATTACCGGAAGGCATATTCATTCCTACCTGGCTCATCCACGAAATGGGAGATTGAACGGTATGGTGTTCAGTAATTTTTCCATTGTCATTGAACTTAAATACATCAGCTTCTTTAAATCTGAATGATTTTCCTGTTGCTTTTTGTCCCATAAAATCGCCTTTCCAGGTTCCGCTCCATTCTCCCCAAACTATCACCCAGTCGCCATCTGCAATAGCTTTTAGGTCATCACCTTTTACATCGGGGAAAGCTGCAAAGTATGCAGTAATGCCTGCTCTCATACTATCCATATTGGAAACTACAGGCATAGTTCCATCTCCATATTCCTTTGCATTTTTATCAGCATTTTTCAAGACAATATTCACGTCGTGTGAGTTAAATCCTTCCACACTTTCCATAGCTATTTTTTTGTTTCTTTCTTCTCTCTCTTCCTGGGGAGATGTATTACCTGCTATGCCGGTTTTTTTATCGTTGCAGGCAGCGAATAAAACTGCACTTGCCACTAACAGTAAGATTGTTTTTTTCATATTTTTTTGTTTTGGTTAGTTCTTTTAAAATTACAGTTATAAATAACAGTTTATTAAGGTGAGGATGGTAAAGATAATTAAAGAAAATATTCATTGCAATGATATTAAAACAAGCTTCTGCTTCGTCTTCTTCTTGTACTGCCTATTCCCAGTACGCCAAGCAATGATCTTGTAAGCATGGTTGCAGCAGTTCTGCTTGCACTTCTTACCATTGGGTTGTCAAAAAAGCCTTCTTCTTTTTTCTTCTTTTCTGTATCGATTCTTGCTTTGGCGGATTTCTCCCTATCACCTTCTTCTTGCTTTTGTTGTTCTGCTGCATCCAGTTTTTTACCTAAAATTTCATATGCACTTTCTGTTTCTAGTCTATCCTTGTATTTATTCACCAGCTTTGAATTATTTACAATCGCATTTATCTCCGCATCCTCTAAAACATCCATGCGGCTTTGTGGTGGGCACATCATAGTATGAACTAATGGTGTAGGAACACCTTTTTCATTTAGAATAGTTACCAATGCCTCTCCAATGCCCAATTGGGTTATTAATTCATCCGTTTTATAAAATTCAGTTTCAGGATAATTCTCGGCTGTTTGTTTTATGGTTTTTCTATCAACAGCGGTAAAGGCCCGTAACGCATGCTGCACTTTTAATCCTAATTGCGATAGTACAGAAGCCGGCACATCCATTGGATTTTGCGTGCAGAAAAAAACACCAATACCTTTTGAACGGATAAGCTTTACCACAGTCTCCACCTGGTCCAGCAAAACCTTTGTAGCACCGTCGAAAATTAAATGGGCCTCATCAATGAACATCACGAGTTTTGGCTTATCCAGGTCACCTTCCTCCGGACAAGTTGCATATAACTCTGCGAGCAATTGCAGCATAAAGGTGGAGAATAACTTTGGCCGGTCCTGCAATTCCGTAACACGTAAAATAGATATCATTCCTCTGCCATCATCACTAATGCGCATCAGGTCTTCCACTTCAAAACTTGGTTCGCCAAAAAAAGCATCAGCACCTTGTTGCTGCATTTCAATTACTTTCCTAAGGATTGTTCCTGTAGAAGTAGTTGATATTTTGCCGTATGTTTTTTCTATTTCGGCTTTCCCTTCGTTGGAAACATACTGCAAAATTTTAATAAAATCTTTCAGGTCAAGCAGGGGCAGTTTATTATCATCGCAGTATTTATATATCACTGCAACAATGCCACCCTGTGTATCATTCAATCCTAATATTTTGGAAAGTAACACTGGCCCAAATTCGGTAACAGTGGCCCGTAATCTCACGCCAGGTTTATCACTCAAATTAAGCAGTTCAACCGGGTATGCAGTCGGCTTATATTCCATACCTAACTTGTGGGCCCGTTCAGTTATCTTTTCATTTACAGTACCTCCAACAGCAATTCCGCTTAAATCACCTTTAATATCCAGCAGCACTATAGGTACGCTTGCATTACTAAGTCCTTCACTTATCATTTGCAGCGTTTTTGTTTTTCCAGTTCCGGTTGCACCGGCTATTAAACCATGGCGGTTCATAGTTCTCAATGGCAAAAAAACATCTGCACCTTCCACTACTTCCCCATTTAACATACCTCTTCCGATTTTAATTGCTTCGCCATTAAAAGTGTAACCGGTTTTTATAGATTGAATAAACTGCTCTGTTGTGTTCATGAAAATTTTTTGAATCTGGAAGTTACCAAATTGAGTTGAAGAAATTAAGTTATTTAAACAACCGCAGATTTGAATTTATATGTAAATAGAAAGCCCCAAAAAAGTATTTTTACAATTAATTAGTTACTTAACATGAAGGCCATTGTTGATTGTAACAATTTTTATTGCTCCTGCGAAAGAGTTTTTCAGCCTGTGCTGGAGAATAAACCTGTTGTGGTACTCAGCAATAATGACGGATGTATTATCTCCCGCAGCGATGAAGCAAAAGTTTTAGGATTAGGAATGGCAGGACCTTATTTTAAAGCCAAACCAATAATCCAACAACATGATGTAGCCGTATTTTCCTCTAATTACAACTTGTATGGTGACATGAGCAGGCGAGTAATGGATACTCTAAAAGAAGTAATAGGAAAAGATAATGTGGAAGTGTATTCTGTAGATGAGGCATTTGTAGATTTAAATACTATCCCTTTAATTGAAGTTAATTACGTTGCGTTTACTATACGGGAAACTATTGAAGCCTGGACGGGTGTAAAAGTGTCTGTAGGTGTAGCCCCCACAAAAACATTAGCTAAACTTGCCAATCATATTGCAAAGAAAAACAAAGATGTTTCTAAATGTGTAACTGTGCTTGATAGGGATGAAAAAATAGCTGCAGCACTAAAAAATACCCCGGTTGCTGATCTGTGGGGTGTAGGAAGAAGGTATGCAGAAAAATTAAAGCAGCTCGGAATTCATACTGCATGGCACTTATATAATATGCCGGAAGAATGGGCACGGACTAATTTAGGTGGGGTGGTAGGCATACGTTTAATTAAAGAACTACATGGTGAAGAAGCTGTTGTAATGAATGAGGAATTAGTAACCAAGAAAAACATTACTACCACCCGCATGTTTGGAAACCCTGTAACAGATCTAAAAGATATCAAAGAGGCAATTGCCACCTATACATCCCGTACAGCAGAAAAATTACGGCGCCAAAAAAGCGCTGCTTCTATTATTACGGTATTTGTTGTTCCCAAAGAGGAAGTAAAAAAATCAACTTTCCAGCCCGGACCTGTAATTAGCAGTTGCACTATTTTACCTCAGCCTACTTCCATAACCAGTGAGTTAATTAAACCTGCTTTAAAAATGGCAGAAGAACTTTACCAGCAGCAAACAAAATATCAAAAAGCAGGAGTAATATTAAGCGGGTTAGTCCCCGATAATTCAATACAGGGAAACTTGTTTACACCGGGCAGCAGTACCGGACGCTTTTTAATGGATATGGTAGATAATATCAATTTCAGTATGCGGGATGATGTAATAAAATTTGGCGCGTCGGGAACCAAACGTAACTGGAAAATGCGCCAGCAGGAACTATCACCCCGGTACACAACACGTTGGGACGAACTTTGTGAAGTCAGGTAGCATCTGCTTCCTGCATTAATAAAGCGCATGGTTTATATCGGCTGTGATGGTCACCTAATTTATACAGCAGGGCAACAACTTTTTTTAATCCAATTTTTTCTGCCCATTCAAACGGCCCATAGGGATGATTTGTACCCAGCTTCATGGCTGTATCTATTTCTTGTTTTGTACTTACACCTTCCGATAAAGCAAAATAAGCTTCGTTAATGATCATGCTAATCACCCTTGGTGTTATAAACCCAATTTCATCCGGCAACCACTCTATTGTTTTATTCAATTGTTGAAAAACTTTTTCTGTATTTGCTTTTAGGTTATTGTCTAAACAGGTGGCTTCCATAACAGGTGTTTGCAAAAAAGTAGGCCACCCATTAATGCGGATAAATTGCGGATGTATTTCAGATAATGCATCTGCTACACTATTAACGATAACCAGTTGTGGTAATAGCTGCATCAATATATTAATTCTTTCAGGAGAATTCACAAACAGCAGGTCTATAAATACATCTGCATGTTGGTATTGTAAAATTTCGTTTATGTTATTTATATAAATAACCTCTTCGTTCTCTGATATATTATTGCCAAGCTCTGCTTTTAATGCATCATTGCACAAAACCACCGTCTGCATATTCTATTTTTTGCAAAGAAAGGGGTTAAAGGTAAATTCGCTGTTTGCACCAATAAACCCATAATGGAAAAAACAATCATCAATACTAAGAATGCCCCTGCTCCTATTGGCCCTTATAGCCAGGCACTTCTTGCAGATAACACGTTATATATTTCAGGCCAGATCTGTATTGATCCTGCAACAGGCAGTTTAAAGAACAGAGATATTCAGGACGAAACGCACCAGGTAATGCAGAATTTAAAAGCCATTTTAAGCGAAGCCGGAATGACTTTTTCTGATGTGGTAAAAACAACCATATTTATTACAGACATGAATCAGTTTAGTGCAATAAATGAAGTGTATGGGAGGTATTTTGAAAATGATTTCCCTGCAAGAGAAACTGTACAGGTATCTGCACTGCCAAAATTTGTAAATGTTGAGATCAGTATGATTGCTGTAAAGTAGATGCGCCATATTTTACAGAAAATATTATTTAAGCCTATTTTATGGCTCACCAATAAATACTCCTCAAAGCCAGACAAGCAAAGAATTTTTAAGGCTTTGTCTGATCTGCTCCAAAGTATTTTAAATGAAGAAAAAACGAAAGGACTTATTATACCTTTTGATGCCACAAGTAAGTTCATCATCTTTTCCGATCAGCATAAAGGAAGAAGAAACGGGGCTGATGATTTTATGTTATGCGAGCCAAACTACCTTGCAGCGCTGGACTACTACAACCAAAATGGCTATTATTTTATTGCTTTAGGCGATTGCGAGGAGCTATGGGAGAATACACTAACATCTGTAAAAAGAGAACACCAGCCATCCTTTGAGAAAGAAATTCAATTTATTCCCCGCAATGCATTTATAAAAATTTTTGGCAACCACGACCTTCATTGGCAAAATGATCCGCTTGCACCGTTTCAATTAAAAGAAATTTATGGTGTAGAAGTACCCATTTATGAGGGTGTGGTATTGCAATTAATCCTCCCTAATAAAGTAGTAAATATTTTCTGTACACATGGGCACCAGGGAGATAAAGTGAGTGACGGCAACAGGTTTAGTAAATTTTTTATTTCCAAAATATGGGCGCCCCTACAGGCATTTCTTAAAATAAATCCTAATACCCCTGCGTACGATGGTCATTTGAAAACATTACATAATAACCTTATGTATGAATGGAGCGCACAGCAGGAAAATTTGTTGTTAATTACAGGACATACACACCAACCTCTTTTTGAGTCACTTACTCACCTGGAGAGATTGTACCGGCAATTATTGTTTGCCCGCAGGCAAGAAGATGTGAGTTTGATTGCTTCCTTAGAAAAAGAAATCCAGGTAAGGAAATATGAATATTCCTCTGTATCTGAAGATTATGTTGCAATGAAACCATACTACTTCAATTCCGGGTGCTGCTGTTTTAGTGATGGCGACATTACCGGAATTGAAATAGCAGATGGTAGTTTGCGATTGATTAAATGGCAGGCAAAAAAAGGTGAACCTGAACGATTGGTGTTGGAGGAGGCACCTTTAGAAGAGTTATTAGCTTGAGCAAGAGGTTCTAATTAAATCACTTTTCATTTATTAAAAGGTTTTTTCATTCAGCATATTATTCTTGCGGTTTACATCCGGTAATTTTTTATCAGGGTCTAAAACCACTTCTTTTAATTTACTGGTTGTATTAACTGTAAACGTCCAGTCACCGCCGCGTTGCCAAACTTCTACCGGTAAATCAATTCGCTGTTCTTTGCCATTTGCCTCCTTCACCAAAACAGTAACAGGCATTACCATTTTATCCATATTTAGAACAGTAATTAAAGCGCCTTTTTCGGGTTTGTTATCCACGTAAGCAACACCTTTCACTGACTGATCCAACTGCCAGTTATTCAACACCCATGCACGCCAAAACCAGCTAAGGTCTTCACCTGCTACATTTTCCATGGTATGAAAAAAATCCCATGGTGTGGGATGTTTAAAAGCCCACCGATGTGTGTATTCCCGAAATGCTGCATCAAAACGTTTTTCTCCTAAAACCACTTCCCGCAAAGCGGTTAACATAATAGCAGGTTTTAAATATGCCGCCACACCTAAATTCTGCTGTTGAGCAACATCTGGTGCCGTCATCAAAGGATCCATTTCTTTACTGAATATTTGCTTTGTAATTTCCTCGCCTTCAAAAAAGGAAAACTCTGCAAATTCACCTTTATTAAAGTCTTTTGTAGAGAGAGTATTGATGAAAGTATTAAAACCTTCATCCATCCAGGCATACTTCCGTTCATTGTTACCTACAATCATTGGATACCATGTATGACCAAATTCATGATCTGTAACGCCCCATAGATCTGCGCCTGAAGCACCTGCACCACAAAATACTATTCCCGGATATTCCATACCACCAACAACACCGGCAACATTTATAGCAGCAGGATAAGGGTATTCAAACCACATTTTAGAATAATGTTCAATGCTGGCTTTTGTAAATTCAGTGGATCGTTGCCACCCATCTTTTTTTATGCTTTCCACCGGGTAAACACTCATTGCCAGGGCTTTTTTCCCGCCAGGAAGATTGATGCGTGCCGCATCCCAAACAAAAGCTTTTGAAGCTGCCCATGCTATATCCCTTGCATTTTGAATTTTGAATCTCCAGGTAAGTGTGCCTGCCGGTCTTGACTTTAGATCATTAACTTCTTCTGCACTGCGAAGCAAAACTGTTTTATCACTATTTCGAGCATTATTTAACCGGGATAGTTGTGTAGCTGTCAGCGCTTCTTTTTCATTCAGCAATTCACCTGAGCCAACTACAATTAAATTAGCGGGAGCAGTAATGTTGAAATCAAAATCGCCATACTCCAGGTAAAACTCGCCTGCACCTATATAAGGTAAAGTATTCCAACCCTGTATATCGTCATATACAGCCATGCGAGGAAACCATTGTGCTATTTCATAAATAATTCCATTTTTTGTTTTTAACCTGCCCATGCGGTCGGTCCCATATTCGGGAACCGTAAATTCAAAACTGATATGAAAATTGGTTTTGTTGCCCGAGCCTTTTAGTGGTTGCTGTAACCATAACTGCATCCTGGTATCACTAATAGAAAATTCGGGGGTATACCTTTTCCCATTCGATTGGATAGAAACAGATTTAATTGTGTGGCCCTCTGTAAATTTTGCATTTGCCCAGCGGCCGCCTGTTTGCGTTGTAGTGGCAGAGCCCCGCGAATCTTTGCGATAGATATTCTGATCTACCTGCAACCATAAGAATTTTAAATTATCAGGGCTGTTGTTGGTATAAATAATTTCTACATCCCCGGATACTTTGTGTGTACCGGTATCTAACGTGCAATTAATTTTATAATCTGCACGGTTTTGCCAATATCTTGGTCCGGGCTCACCACTGGCACTTCTAAATTCAGTGCCTGTCTGCGGATAAAAGTTTGGGTTAAATGCCTCACGATGATCATATTTTGACTGTGCAAGGCTAATGAGCAATGAACAATTGGCAATTAACAAGAAGAGAATTTTTTTCATGTGTAGAGTGAATACTTTAATTGCTGAAAATACTGCAAACTTGTGGAAGTGAGATTGAAGCTGCTATTTATTGATAAAATATTAAGAAACCAGTTTTTCAGCAATGGGTACACTCTCCGGTCTGCCCACATCTATCCATTTATCACCAGTATGATCGTAACCGGAAATGACATGATCCGCTGTAAGGGTAAGGTAAACATCAATTAAAGAAAATTTGCCCTGAAAAGAAATAAGGTCAAGTACCTCAGAACGAAATATAGCTATGCCGCTATAAGCTTTTTGAATCAGCACTTCAGAAGGCATTACCACCTTTTCTATAATCTTACCTTCCTTTATATTTCTCCAACCGCACAAACGGTTGTTACTGTTGAAAAGCAAAAACCTTGATGTTGACCTGTCTGCAATTGCAAGAGTAATGAGTGATTGTTGTTGATTGTGAAATTCAATTACCTTATTAAGAATCAGATCTGTAAGGATATCTACATTTAATGTTATAAAAGATTGTGTGGATTGCAAATGTTTTTTTGCCTTTAATAATCCACCGCCTGTATCTAAAAGTTCATTTGTTTCGTCACTAATAATAACATTGCTCCCCCAGCCGTTATTATCATTTACTTCACGAATGATCTGCTCACTAAAATGATGCACATTTACTACCACATTACTAATACCATATTGCTGCAGGTATTCAATATTTCTTTGCAATAAAGATTTACCCTTTACCAGAGCTAATGCTTTGGGGTGACTATTTGTCCATGGTTTAAAACGAGTGCCAAGTCCGGCTGCAAATATCATACCCCCCACCCCTAAAGGGGAGTTGGGAAATCGCTGTTTTGTATCCATTCTTTTTTTTTCTGATCACTCATATTAAATGCTGGTCAATAACTTCAATTACAGCTTCCAATTGGTTTATAATTATTTCGTTGGAAAAACGTATAACTTTCAACCCATCTTTTTCAAGTAAGCTTTCGCGTTCTTTGTCAGCAAGTTTTACTTCAGGATTACCATGTACTGAGCCATCTACTTCAATAACCAACAGTTTGTGACAATAAAAATCAAGGATGAAAATAGAATAAGGATGCTGTCGCCGAAACTTATGACCCTTAGGATGTAGCCTTAAATGATTCCAAAGAATTTCTTCAGCATGAGTTTCTGTGTTTCGTAATTCTCTTGCTCGCTGATATAAATACTTTAAAGCACCGGCATGCATTTTTTTCTGCGTCATCTAAATGTGGGTTGTTTTCTCCCCTTTAGGGGTTGGGGGTGTATTGCACCAACCTTTTGATTCCTGTTCTACATGGCACAGATCAACCTTTACTTTAAATTTATTTTTTAAATGCCTTGCCAGCGCATCGGCAGCATATACGCTACGGTGTTGCCCGCCGGTACAACCGAAGTTTACTGAAAGATTAGTAAATCCGCGGTTGATGTATTCCTCCACTGTGATGTCAACAATGTCAAACACACTATTTAAAAAATCCTGCATTTTTGTTTGCCGCTCCAGGTACTCAATTACAGGCTTGTCCCTGCCGTGAACAGTTTTATATTGCTCATGCCTCCCCGGGTTATCAATACCGCGAACATCAAATACAAATCCTCCTCCATTTCCATTGGCATCCTGCGGAATGCCATTTTTGTAAGAAAAGCTGCAGATTTTTACAACCAACGGTGTTGATTCATCAGCCTGCACCGGCGTAAAACGTTGTACTACTTCTTTGTCTATACATATTTCCAGAACCTTTTTTAATTCCGGTACAGCAATGCCTAAACTATCGTTTTCAATAAACCATTGCAGGTTTTTTAGTGCCAATGGAATGCTGGTTAAAAAATGTGCCTTCCGCTCAAATAAACCACGAAATCCGTAAGCGCCTAATACCTGCAATAAACGTATAAGGACGTACCCATTGTATTGACTGCGAAAAATATTACGGTTTAATGAGAGCTTACTTGTAGCTTCAAAGCTGTTCATGTAATCTTCCAACAATTTTGTTTTCCAGCTTTCGGGAAGATTAGCCTTTGCCTGCCAGATCATACTGGCAACATCGTACTGTGGCGCACCTTTCATGCCTCCCTGGTAATCAATGAAGTGAATACTTCCATCTTGTTTTACCATTATATTCCGGCTTTGAAAATCCCGGAACATAAAATATTTGAACTCTGTAAAAGTGAGATAGGTGCTTAATGCTTCAAAGTCATCAATCAACCGTTGTTTATCATACGGCTTACGGAGAGCATCTAAAAAATAGTATTTAAAATAAAGCAAATCGGCCATGATGGCTTGCCTGCCAAACTCTTTATTGGTTAAGCATTTTTCATAGTTCAATCCTTCATCACCAATAATTTGCAGCCGTGCCAATTCCCTAAGGCTGGTTTTAAACAGATCATAAACTTCATCTGTATATCCTTTTTCCTCCAGTTGGTTTAGTAAAAAAATATCACCTAAGTCCTCCTGCAGGTAAATGATTTTGTCGGAGCTCACCGTCAATATCTCGGGAACATGTAGCTCTTTTTGATGGAAATGACGGGTGAAGTAAATGAAAGTTTCATTCTCCGTTACATTTGGGCCGTATGTGCCAATTACTGTGTTGCCCTTTGTGCTATGCAGGCGAAAATAACGGCGGTCGCTGCCGGATTCAGGCAGCACATCCACTTCCTTTGGATTATTGCCCGACCAGGTTTTATACAATTGAGAAATCGCCTCTATCATTTCCTGCATGTGGCAAATGTAAAGATTAGTGAATTGTAAGATGGTAGGGAGTTTAGTATGTAACTTCAACTTATGCGCTGCTGTGTCCTCTTCATCTTTCTTTTCTGCACCTGCAAAGTGGTTGCGCAGCCAAAAACAGATGTCATGCTACGGGACATTCTTGCCGCTAATAAAAATGAAGTGTTTCAGCAGGTGTTGCAACATCCGCAAACGTATCGCCTGCAAATCATTTACACGCAAATCAACAGGGGCAAAAAAAATAAACCAGCTTTTAAAAACTTTTATTATAACTACGCTCCTGACTTGTATTGGAATCCTGCATCAACAGTAAAGCTGCCCCTGGCATTACTGGCACTGGAAAAGCTGAATACTATGAAAGTGAAAGGTGTTAATAAATACACACCCATGCAATTTGACAGCAGCTATGAAAGACAGGTTGCATTGTACAAAGACAGTACGTCACAAAAAGGCTTACCGTCGATTGCACACTTTATTAAAAAAGCGTTTCTCATCAGCGACAATGATGCCTACAACAGACTGTATCAATTTGTAGGGCAACAAAACATCAACAGAAGTTTACACGAAAAGGGTTATAAAAACATTCGCATTATAAGGCAGTTTATGGGCTTTACTGCCGAACAGAACCGGCATACGAACCAGGTGCGTTTTACAAAAGAAGGCGGCAGCACAATTTATATGCAACCTGCTGCGTATAATACGGATTCATTCTATTTTCCGCATGAGATAAAAGTTGGAAAGGCGTATTACAGTCGCGGCACCCTTGTTAATGCACCAATTGATTTCACTGCTGCAAACAATATTCCTCTTGAAGACCTGCAACAGATACTGCAGTCTGTATTATTTCCTTCCTCCGTTTCGGCACGGCAACGGTTTAACCTTACAAAAGATGATTATACATTTCTGTACCAGTATCTTTCGCAGTATTCATCAGAAACGAATTACCCGAAATATGATGAGCACAAATTTTATAATAGCTATGCAAAGTTTTTCTTCAGGGATTCACTGCATCAGCCGCCATCTTATATACGTGTATTTAATAAGGTCGGATGGGCCTACGGGTTTTTAACCGATGCATCTTTTGTAGCGGATTTTAAAAATAAAGTGGAGTTCATGCTGAGTGCAACTGTGTATGTAAACAGTGATGAAATACTGAATGATGATAAGTATGATTACGGTGCAATTGGCTATCCTTTTCTATACCAGTTGGGACAGACCATCTATCAATATGAACTCAAGCGTAACCGAAGATACAAACCTGATCTGTCTTCCTTCAAAATAAAGTATGAACATCGTGATGTAAATGATAAGAGACCAGCGATTATGGAAGTGGATAATTGAGCAAATAGTTGCAAAATTTGCATAGCGAACAAGGCGTTGAAGAGTGCGACACAACAGTAGTTTAATAGGAGTACTAAAGCTTACTACATAACTCCCTCAGCAAACCATTCCGCAAGCCTCCGCGGTAGACAGGATCGGAACATCACGAAGAGATCTAACTAAACAAATACTCTACATCTTCTTTAGTGAGTGCTTTTACAAACGTGGCATCATCGGCAATGAGTTCTTTCGCCAGCAAACGCTTGCGTTCCTGCAGCTTCATGATCTTATCCTCAATGGTATCCTTACAGATCATGCGGTAAGCAAAAATGTTTTTTGTTTGTCCAATGCGGTGGGTGCGGTCAATAGCCTGCTGCTCTACCGCAGGGTTCCACCATGGGTCAACAATGTACACATAATCAGCAGCAGTTAAATTAAGACCAACACCACCGGCTTTTAACGAAATAAGAAATACCCTTACCTCATCATTGTTCTGAAAATTTTGAATGGCTTTTTCCCTGTCGGGTGCGGAAGTGCTGCCGTCAAAATATTCAAACTTTACATTTAGCTCCGTCAGCTTTCCTTTAATCAATGAAAGCATGCCCAGGAACTGAGAAAACACCAGCGCTTTATGATTACCAATGTTCTCCACTATTTCCCTTGTCAACTCTTCCAGCTTTATAGAATGATTTTCAAACTTTTCGGTTTCATTAAGTATAGCCGGTGAATCGCATATTTGCCTTAACTTCATTAGGCCCTGCAAAATGGTTAGTTGGGATTTTTGTATTCCCTGTTCTGCAATAGTGCCCAGAATAATGCTCCTGTAATCATTCCGGTATGCATCATAAATTTTCCGCTGCTCGTCTCCCATTTCGCAAAAAAGCACTGTTTCAGTTTTATCCGGAAGGTCTTTGGCTACCTGCTCTTTTGTTCTGCGCAAAATAAATGGATATAATATTTTACGTAAATGTTCCTTTTGTTCTTCTGCACCTAATTTATCAATAGGAATAGAAAACTCCTGCCGGAAAAATTCCATTGTGCCCAACAGACCCGGGTTTAAAAAGTTCATTTGCGCATAAATATCAAACGTATTGTTTTGCAGAGGGGTACCGCTCATGCATAAACGATGTTTTGCATTTAATAAACCGGCTGCCCTTGTTACTTTGCTGGAAGGGTTTTTAATTGCCTGTGATTCATCCAGCACCACATAATCCAAAGTCATTTGCAGAAACATTTTTATATCACTGCGCAAAGTGCCATAGGTGGTAATAATAATATTATGTTGCTGCAACTCTTGAAAATGCCTTTTCCGTAACGGGCCGTGATGAATATGATATGTTAAAGAAGGTGTGAATTTTTTTATTTCATTTTCCCAGTTGTAAATCAACGTGGTGGGACAAGCTACCAATGCATTGATGTGATTATTTTTTTCGGCATAATACTGCAAAAAAGAAAGAGCCTGCACGGTTTTACCCAAACCCATATCATCTGCAAGTATGCCTCCCCAGCTTACCTCATGTAAATAATTTAACCATTGATAACCCGCAACCTGGTAAGGTCGCAGAATCGGCTGCAATTCAACCGGAGGTTCAATTTCTTTTATGTGGTGAAACTCGCGGAGATTGTCATATTTTTCACCCAATTCTATCGTCAGCTCCTGTTCGTCTCGGTTTTCATTTAAATCTTCAATTACACCAAGGTGATAGCGGGATAGTTTTAAATTATCTGTTTTGCCTTCTCCCACACGGAAAAGCAGCTCGTACTTCTTTAACCACTGCTGCGGCAAAATACCTAAGGACCCATCATTCAACTGCACAAACTGCTGTTTGTTTACAATTGCTTTTTTTACATCTGCTACAGTAACTTTCTGATCACCAAAAACAATATCCACCTTCGCATCAAACCAATCACTATTACTGCTGATGTAAATATTGGTGGACGGCCGGGATGCATTGAACCGGAAGTTTTTGAGTGATTCAAACCCATGTACAGGAACTTTTTGCTCCTTCATTGCATCTACAAAAAGAAAGAACCAATTATTTTTTAAAACATCGGCTCCTTTCAATGCAAGTGCGGAACCTGCATCAAACGAAATAAAGTTGGAATGAAGAGTTTGTAGTGTATGTATAAAAGATTGTTCGGCATTTCGGTTACGATACACTACCACCACCTTTTCACCGGCAGGAATAATCAGTTTATCAGTGTCTTTTGGTTTTGTATCCACCCCCTTATAGTTAAAAATGGGTTGAAACACGAGGTACTCTCCTTTTTCGTGCAGAAATAATTTTACCTCTGGCTCACCATCTTTAACACTGTCAATAATCTCTTTGTCAAAGTCAACTTTGTACTCCTGTGATAGCCTCAACACAACATTTTTTAATATTTCCGGCCATTCTTGTTCGTTAACCTGCATGATGCTGTCTGGCAAAAATTCAACAGCTTTATTTGCCACTTCCGCACTGGCCCATAAAAAAATCTGGTGGTTGTATAAAAACAAAAGGGGCGATTCTACTTCATTATCCGAAAATGTAAGTGCTATCTGCTCAGGTTTTACGTAACACTTAATATTATATGCTTTGTCATTTTTATGCACATGAAACTCCGGTAAGAGCGGAACCCTGTTGTATTCAATTTTTTGCAAGTCTGTTCCTTTGAAGGACTTATTTTTAGGAAGAACAAGTATCGGGTGACTGGAATATTCCGAAAAAAATTTCTTCAGCTTCGGCAAAAAGTATTCGGTAATTAATGCTTTGGTCTCGGGAGTGAGGTCTTCGCCTTCCTGCACTATATTTTCCCAAAAACCGGCGAAAGGTGAGTTGCGGTTTATATATTTACTCACTTCGGTTTGCTGCAGCTTTCGTACCTGTGCTATTAAATTTTTATCCCCATCATCGTATGCTTCCAGGTCAATATATTTTGCCAGTTCCAGCTTTTGAACGCCGTTCAAAAAAAGACCCTCTTCATTCATCTCTCCTTCTGCAACATCTATGGTGAAATAAGGAAAAGAGGTATTATTGAAATCCAGTACAATTGCAAGTTGCCGGCTTTTAGTAATCTGTTTTTGCTCAACCGGCGGTTCTAATTCAGCAACAAGTGTTTCTGTTCTTCTTACGGGTGCTGATGGCGGTGCAGCTATTCTTTTGATGGAAGTATCGAGCACTCTTAAAAAAGGTTTCCCTTCTTTATAGCTGAACTCGAATTTACCTTTCAGATCATCGCTTAGCGAGTAACCGTATACTCTTAAGAGTTGATTCTTTTCTTTATCCCAATTGCGTATAGTATCAAAATAGTTGCTTCCTTTCGTGTACAAGAAATGTAAAAACACAATAACTTTCGGCAGGCACAGCGGATGTTCTGCATCTACGTAATCGCTGCTTGTATCAAAATTTTTTTCTTCATTACGCCGGATTATGACAAAATAATTTTTGTTGTTTATTTCTACTGTTGCCCTCACTGTTTCATCCTTTGCACTTTCTATTATAGGTTTATTGTTCTGTAAATAATTTTCCGCTTGTGCAAAAACTTCCAGCGCACTTAATAACCGAAGAGTTTTAATATCAATAAACTTCATTTTAGCCACCGTATGTTGCTGGTCGTAAGAGGAGTCATTACTTTGCAACAACCCTTTGTCTATCATTTCCTGCAAACGGAGCAGGGCCGCAGCTTCATGGCGGCATATATCACCTAAATTATAAGGGCAGGCGCAACGGAGTGAAAGTTGTTTTGGATCCTTAAAATTTTGTATGTACACCTTGTAGAATGTGGCATAGCTGTCATCTTTTACGCGAAACACAGCAGATGAAAAGAGTTCATCATATTCTACTAATTCAGCAAAACCAATGGCATGTATTTTTTTCCCCCGACGAATTACTTCATCTGTGCCGTGTGTATAAACATATTTTAAAAGATGAGGTAAAGCCAAGGCTATTTTTAGATTTACGATTGTAGATTTTTAATTTGATACCAGCTTTTTAACCCTGATTAAACTTTTGTTCCCGCTCCGGCGGGACTCTTCAACGTTCGATTCTCTATGGAACATTTTCGAATATTATGAAATCAGTGCAATTCAATAAAATTTTCAATCAGTGTTCAGAAAAGGGCAATCTGCAAAAGTAAATCAAAAGGAAGGTAAAATTCTTCAATTAATGGCAAGGAAGAGATTGCCCCGGCAACTTCAAGTTATACAATCAGCCGCTCATCCTGATAATAGGGCAATACGTTAGCAAGATTGGCAGTAAGGCAGTGACGTATATCTTTTTCTAACCCAAAATTGGTGAGCCTGTGATAATGTGATGCATTGTTGGCTTCCATAAAACCATACAAGTCTCCTTTTGCCTGTTCGTAGATTGTACTTGCCATTGCAGAGGAATCGCAATTAATCTGGAAGTGTTCTTTAACAGCAGAAGCCAGTGCACCTGCAAATAAAGTGTCTTCCATATTAACCCGGTCTTTCCACCCGGCACAAGCCAATATCACATTTTTTTTGGCGCTTATTAAATGTTCTGATACTGCTGAAAGGTTTAAAAAGGAGCCCGTAATAATTTCAGCTGAACCTTTTGCCAGAGCAATGTGCAATAACTTAGTACCGTTAGTAGTAGTAAGCACCAATGTTTTTCCCTCTATAAACTCCCGTGGATATTCAAAGGAAGAATTGCCATATTGCAACCCCTCGGCAACTTTGCCGTCCCGTTCGCCTGCAGTAATGCATTCTAATTTTTTTCCAAGCTGAATGCACTTTTCTACACTATCAACCGGAATAATTGCTTTAGCACCGTTGTACAAAGCTGTAGCAATTGTTGATGTGGCACGTAAAATATCTATTACCACTACAATGCAGCTCCGCACTTCATATAAATGCAGCAGCGCAGGTGAGAGGCAGGTATATAAAGTGGGGTGTTTCATCCCTTACACAATTAAAAAATGCTTCCACCTGTTACTTTCAGCAACCTGTTTTATAATACTGTTTCGTTCTTCCAGTAAATTATTCATATAATTTGTGAAATACAGATTGTTGAATAACCTGCCTAAAAAGCTATCTCTGGATTCAAACGTTAATTGATCAATCATGAGGGAACCATTGTTGCATGGCTTAAAATAATGCTCATGCTTCATCACTTTAAGATCTCCTATTCTTTGCTCCTCAATATAAACAGATGGCTTTTCCAGTGCTACCACTTTAATAATCTGAACTCTTTTCTTTTTGAAATGTTTTGAATTCCATGTTATTGTGTCCCCAGATTCCATTAACCCGGAAATTCTTCCAGCAACAGGCCTTAGTTCAAATTTTTTCATGGAGTGCTTATGTAATTCAATGCTTCTGCTTAAATCAAATACCCGTTCTACAGGAGCAGCAATAAAGGTTGTTAAATGAATAAAAGGCATTAACTGAATGGTATTTTCACCACTTTAGCTTGCAATAACTTATCTCTGACTTTAATAAATATGTCGGTATCTAAATCGGCATGAGCTTTACGAACATAACCCATTCCTATTGCTTTATTGAGGCTGGGAGACTGGGTGCCGGATGTTACATATCCAATAGTTTCGCCATCAAAGCTTTTGATTTCGTAGTCATGTCGGGGAATACCTTTTTCGATCATTTCAAACCCAACCAGTTTTCTTTCCACACCGGCTTCTTTTTGCTTTTGTAAAATTTCCTTTGCAGTAAAATCTTTTGTAAGTTTTGTTATCCAGCCTAATCCTGCTTCCAGCGGTGATGTAGTATCATCAATGTCATTGCCATATAAGCAATATCCCATTTCCAGCCGTAACGTATCCCTTGCACCTAATCCAATGGGTTTTAGACCCTGTGGGCCACCTGCTTCAAAAATGGCATTCCATATTTTATCTCCAGCACCGTTTTTGTCTTCGAAGTAGATCTCCACTCCACCAGCACCGGTATAGCCCGTAGCACTCACCAGTACATTATCTGCACCGGCAAACTTTCCTTTCACAAACGTGTAATATTGTAAGTTTAAAATATCCATTTCGGTAAGCGGCTGCAAAATTTTGGTTGCATTCGGACCTTGTACAGCCAGCAAACACGTCTCTTCGGAAATATTATGCATCTCTGCATTATTGATATTGTGCTGTTGCATCCAACTCCAATCTTTCTCTACATTAGATGCATTCACTACAATCATGTACACCTTGTTTTCTTCAATGCAATACACCAGCAGATCATCTATAATTCCGCCTTTCTCATTCGTCATACAACTATACTGTGCCTTACCTGCTGAAAGTTTGGATGCATCATTTGTTGTAATCCGCTGAATAAGGTCCAGTGCGTGTTCTCCTTTCAGAATAAACTCTCCCATATGACTAACATCAAACACACCTGCGTTTCTTCTTACAGCAAGATGTTCATCGTTTATGCCTGTGTAACTAATGGGCATATTATGCCCTGCAAACTCAGCCATTTTTGCACCTAATGCAATGTGTTTTTCTGTGAATGGTGTATTCCTCATAATAAACGTAGAACCGCAAAAGTAAAGGTTGATAAAGTGGTAGCCAATTAAAGGTTTAGCACAAAAAGGCCCTCAAAAATGAGAGCCTTGCAGTCCCGCCGTAGCAGGAAAACTTCAACCAAGTTGAATTAGATGATCACCGAAAAAATAGGCGATTGTAGCTGTGCGGTAGTTTCCGTTTTATGGAAAGTTTTTGTTGTTCTGGTATTGCGGCTTTTCTGTAAATCCTCCAGTTTCTTTCTTTCTTCCTCTACTTTACGCTGCTGTTCCTGAATTTGTTCGTCTATAATTCTCCTTTGTTCTATAGACTCTCTGTTCTGTTTAATAGAATCAGTACCATCTCTGCCTTCATCATACTCATAGGCCTCATCCGTTTTCTTTTCTTTTGGCGCATTTGGATCAATTAATTCTCCATCGGCAGTCATTACATAATCAATCCCCGGTTTCCAGTCATAAAAATGACTATCATCATCCCAATCCATATCCCAATCTCTGCGGTATCTATTACCACGTCTTTCTTTGATACGAATATTTGTTTCATGTAATTTATCAATACTCTCATCAAAGCGTATTTGTTTGCCTACCGGTACACTGATCTCGACAATTACTTTTTGCCCCCGGAATTTTTGGTCTTTACTAATTGTTATACCGCTGCCTAACAGTAACGCACTATCCATAGAAGAAACCGTATAATTTATCTTCTGTGCCCGTTGCATAGCCTCTGATCGGTTGCGACCAGCACTATAGCGCCACAAGGATACGTGGTAATTACTATCATTACTTTTTTGAATACGCAATTTGATATTGGCCATCTTCAAGGAATCATCTGTTAAATCCCAGCCTCTGTCATCTCCGTCAAACCATGTATAGTTTCCGCTAAAGCGAACTTCCGGTTCACTAACCTGCACAATCATTTTGCTCATGGCGGGCTGTGCAACAGAAACCTCCTCAGATATATTATTATAATACCTCCAGTCTCTGCCCATTGAAGCAATGAAAAATCCGAGGCATATCCACCCCAATGTCCATAAGCCAGCAAAGGTCCAGCCCAAATAGCGGTTTTGTGAACGAACTTTCATTACGCGGCGAACTATCCATGTGATAATTGCAATAAGCGGAACTGCAAGGAAAAACAGGAGAACACCCCATAGAGAAGCATTTTGCCAAAAGCCGTTTAAAAGAAAATCACTTACCGGACGTGCAATGCCACCCATTGTAAATACCAGTACCATTACAAACAGTGCAAAGGCAATTACCCCAACTACAAAGAGAAAGAATGCTTTAAATAAAACTCCTATTGCATGCCCACAGCCACTAGCCATTGGCCGTGCTGTTTGCGCTACTTCAGCAGCAAAGGTTCTTCCTCGTGTATTAGCAAACTCGCTTGCTTTTGTACCAAGTTGTTGGGCAGACGTTTTTACCTCATCGCCCCACGCCTGCGCTTTACTTTTAAAATCACTCATCCCTTCCTGCACATTCTGGCGAATGCGGTTGACATCTACCTTTTCACCCCTCATTTCCATTTTTTCAAATGGACTCCTTGCCTCAGGCAATACAATCCAGAGAATAATATAAGCCAATACAAAAGTTCCGGTAAAAGAGCCTATGAATAAATTTGGAAAATCCGGTCCATGAAATGCATTGAAAATTCCATTGATTATACTTAAAATGATATTGAGAATTAAAGGTGCAGCAAAAATGACACGTACTATCCAGGCATCTTTATTAAAATAGGCAGCTAACCCGCCAGCTACACCACCGATGATACGATCCTCCGGATTACGAAACAAACGCTTACCAACAAAGCCTTCCATTTCTCTTGCCGGCACTATAATCCATAACAAGATGTAAATAAGAATTCCAAAACCAAAACCACCAAATGTAATTAAGGCAAATAGCAAACGTACAATTGCAGGATCCACATTCATGTAGTTGGCTATGCCGGCACAAACACCACCAAGTAATTTATCAGTACGATCGCGGTATAACCTTCCTTTTTTACGTGATGCTGCGGTGCCTTCAAACGGGGGTGAAGAGGCACCTGGAGCTTGCCCGGCAGTTGCCTGTGCATTTTCCCCACCTTCTACCTTTTCAAAATCTTCAACACGGCCCATAGAGGAAATAATCTCCTCTACATCTGCTTCCGTAACAGCAGTTGCACCTTTCTTTACTTTGTCATTCATTAATTCTGCAATACGGCTCTCGATATCATTGATGATTTCATCACGACCTTCTTCATGAGCAAAATACCGCCGCAAACTTTCAATGTATCGTTGCAAAATTTCATAAGCAGTATCCTCTATAGGAATGACCCTGCCGGATAAATTTATATTGATTATCTTTTTCATTTTTTAAACATTTTTGGTTGAAGCCCTGCTTTGTGGCAGATAATTATTGTGTATTTTGTGTGTGTTCCTTTGTGTGTTCGTTTGTGGTAAGAGCATTCACTCCGTTGGATAATTCCATCCACGTTTTTTCCAATTCTTTATAAAATGCTTCCCCCTTTTCTGTTAATAAGAAATATTTTCTGGGGGGACCGGAATTGCTTTCCACCCATCTATAGGTGAGCATATCTGCATTTTTAAGTCGGGTAAGAAGCGGGTATAATGTTCCTTCCAGGATAAACAGGTTTGCAGCTTTCATTTCTTCTACAATATCACTGGGGTAGGCCTCACCCCGGCGAATAATAGAAAGAATACAAAACTCGAGTATCCCCTTCCGCATCTGGCTCTGTGTATTCTCAATATTCATTTTTTTTTCTTTTTATTAGGCTCTCAAATGACGAGTTTTTTTATAATGATACGACAAAGATAGGTGTTATTAAGTACCATGTAACACATAGTACCAAGTTTTTTTTAGTAGTATAGCAAGTTATGTTAATTCTTTAGGGCATCTTATTGAGTATCAAAGGTTTACTAAATAGTTTTTGTTTAGGACAATATAAACGGTGAAATACTTTTATGATGGGCATAAAAAAAAGCACCTAGAGTTTGATGCTTTTGTCCTTTGCTTTTAAAAAAACTTATTTTTTTAATCCAATTTCACGAAGCCTTTCGTCCAAATATTCACCTGCTGTGGCATCTTCATACGCTTTTCTATTATTTTCATCAATACAGCCTTCTAAACATGTAAGATCCATGTTGCTTTTTGGATGTAGAAAAAACGGAATGGAATACCTGCTTGTTCCCCAAAGTTCCCGTGGAGGATTTACAACACGATGTGTTGTTGAACGCAACCTGTTGTTGGTTAATCGTTGCAGCATATCGCCAACATTCACTACAATTTGTTCAGGTAAAGAAGTTACTCCTACCCACTCGTTTTGCTTCGTTAAAATTTGCAGTCCGTCTGCAGATGCACCAACCAACAGCGTTATTAAATTAATGTCTTCATGCTGCTCCGCACGAATGGCTGACTTTGGTTCTGATCTAATTGGAGGATAATGAATAGCTCTTAAAATAGAATTTCCATTGTGCACATGTTCATCAAAATAATTTTCATCCAATCCTAAAAACAAAGCAATTGATTGAAGAAGTGCTTTGCCGCTTTTTTCAAAACTCCGATAAGCTTTATATAATGTAGGGTTGAATTGAGGAATCTCTTTCACTGTTACATTATCCGGATATTCTTCTTGAATCGGGTCACCATCTTCCACTGTTTGTCCATATTGAAAAAACTCCTTCAAATCCGGCGCATCAAAACCTTTTGCATGTTCTCTTCCAAATGAAGTGTAACCCCTCTGGCCTGCTAATTCTTTTTTTTCGTAAGTCGATTTCACTTCCCCGGGTAACGCAAAAAATTGCTGAACATATTTATATAAATCTGCAATAAGATCATCAGGAATACCATGGTTTTTTACCGCTACAAAGCCAACTTCCTCGTATGCTTTACCCAAATCGTTTACAAATTTTTGTTTTAGTTGCGGATCACCGCTGAGGAAATCTGCAAGGTTTACAACAGGTATGTTCATGTGAATACATTTATTACCTGCAAAAATATATTAAGTATGGAACTATTGAACGATAAATGCTTTTTCCTGCTGCGTTAATTCAACAATTGCACACTTTTTTACTTCATTAATCATTACCTCATCCAGTGCATTATTACATCGTTATAGGTTGCTTCGTCTGACGCTTTGATCAGCAGCACTAAGTTGTTCCTTTTCGTTCCCAAAGTTTTTTGCTTTTCACGGATAAGTTTTCCTATTCCATTATACACATTAAAAGTTGTTTTGTGTACCTGATTATTTTTCATTGTATCATCCCACTTTCCGGTGTAATAATAAACAGCATTGTTATGTAATATAATTGTTATTGCGTTTGATTCGCCAACAGTAGTTGCTGAGCCATCTGCAGGCATAAAAAGCGTTGTTGACTTATGCTCTGCCATAGTAGTTGTATAAATGAAGAAGGTTATCAGCAAAAACCCAAGATCAACCATTGGCGTCATATCAATGCGCAATGGTAATCTTAATGTGCGATTCTTTTTTTCTGTGGTTGCAGATGGTATCTGAATCGTAATTTTCTTCTATGACACAATCCATATTAATTTCCAGATTTAACCAACTAAATAAAAATAATTTGTAGCTTTTGGGCATGAATACCATCCTTATTCCAACAGATTTTTCTTCTGCAGCCGATAATGCAATGAATTATGGTGCCAGGCTGGCTAAGAGGTTGCAGGCAGATATTTTATTGCTGCATGTTTATATGATTCCAATTTCGCTAAATGAAACACCTGTTGTAGTGATAACAGGTGACGAACTTAGAAAAAGTGCAGATGAGGGATTGGAAAGATGCAGGCAGGAACTACAAAGCATATATGAAGGTGTGCAAATAAAAACCACAAGCAGGCTAGGCGATGTTGATGATGAATTGGAAGAATTGTGCAGGGAAACAAATCCTTTTGGAGTAGTGATGGGCTCTCACAAACTAACCGGAGTGGAGAAAGTAATTTTTGGAAGTACAACGCTTTCTGCCATGCGGCATTTAAAATACCCTGTAATTGCGGTTCCGGAAAGTTATAAGAATGGCGATATAAAGACTATAGTTATGGCTACGGACTTGTTAAATGAAACAACAGTACCTGCTGAAAAAATCAGGGATATAGTTTCATCCCTTGATGCCAGTTTACATATAGTGCATGTATATAATAACGAAGTAGAAAAAAAAGAATTCCCTGCTTCATTGACTGATAAAATAAATGTATTAAATCCAGTCTATAAATACATACAGGATGATGATGTAGCTCAAGGCGTTCAGGCATACATTCAACAGCAAAATGCAGATTTGGTAATTATTTTACAACATGAGCATACATTTTGGGAGAAGCTTTTTTCAAAGCAACATACGCAAGACCTTCTGAACCAGTTGCAAATTCCGGTTTTGAGCATACATGATTAAAATTCTGCACTTTTCGGCGTTCGCGGAAATGGTATTACATCGCGAATGTTCGTCATACCGGTAACAAACTGAACCATTCTTTCGAAGCCCAGTCCAAAACCGGAATGCGGAACTGTTCCAAATCTTCGTGTATCTAAATACCACCCCATCTCTTTTACAGGAATGTGCATTTCGTTCATCCGCTGTTCCAGTTTCTCCAGCCTTTCTTCCCGTTGCGAGCCGCCCACAATTTCACCAATACCTGGTGCTAAAATGTCCATTGCAGCAACTGTTTTTCCATCATCATTCTGCCGCATGTAAAAAGCTTTAATCTCTTTTGGATAATTGGTTACTATCACCGGCCTTTTAAAATGTTTTTCCACCAGGTATCTTTCGTGTTCGCTTTGCATATCTATACCCCACTTAACATCATAGTTAAACTTTTTCTTTTTATATACAGGCGATTGTAATAAGATGCCAATGGCATCTGTGTAAGTGATACGCTCAAACTTATTTTCAACTACAAACTTTAATTTTTCTATCAGGTCAAGGTCGCTTCGCTCCTGTTGTGGCTTTTGTTTTTCTTCTTCCAGCAACCGTTGCCGTAAGAATTCTAAATCATCAGCATTATTATCTATTATATCTTTTATAATGTATTGAATAAATTCTTCAGCAAGATTTGCATTGTCTTCCAGATCATAAAAAGCCATTTCGGGTTCTATCATCCAAAACTCTGCAAGGTGCCGTGCGGTATTAGAATTCTCTGCACGAAAGGTTGGGCCAAATGTATAAATGTCCCCAAAAGCAGTTGCAGCTAATTCTCCCTCCAATTGCCCGCTCACGGTAAGGTTGGTTGCACGACCAAAAAAATCTTCTTCATAATTAATGGTTCCGTCTTCCTTTCGCGGAGGATTATCAAACGGTAAGGTTGTAACCTTAAATATTTCACCTGCACCTTCTGCATCGCTTGCAGTAATAATAGGTGTATGCAGATAAATAAAACCTCTGTCATTAAAAAATTTATTAACAGCAAATGTCAATGAATGCCGAACACGAAAAACAGCTCCGAATGTATTTGTGCGAAAACGTAAATGAGCAATTTCCCTTAAAAATTCCAGGCTATGTTTCTTTGGCTGCAGTGGATATTTTTCAGGATCGGAATCCCCAAGTATTTCTATTTCATCCGCCCTTAATTCAATATTCTGCCCCTTCCCAGGTGATTCTACAACAGTGCCTTTTATTTTTAAAGCTGCGCTGGTAGTTATACGTTTTAAAAAAGCATCATCATATTTATATAATTCTAAAACCACCTGCAGATTAATATTACTGGAGCCATCATTTAAAGCCACAAACTGATTATTTCTAAATGTGCGTACCCATCCCATTACAGTTACCTGCTGCCCAAGTGGCGCCACTTTTAACAGTTCCCTAATTTTTTTTCTGTTATTGAGCATATTTGTTTAAAGCCGCAAAGATAATCACGTAAAAGGGGGCGAATTAAATAAAGGCATCGTACCTTACTTACAATAAATTTTTAGGTTTAGGATTTTAGCATTATAATTGCACTGGAAAAGAAAGTTGAGAGCTCATCTTAGTACTCACAAATTCCGGGTTTTCATATTCCATTCATAAAAAATCAATCATTTTACGGAAAAGATTTAGTGTTTGATTGGTAGTTAAATAATTTGTTTATATGTACGACATTTTGCAGTTGAAAGACATGCTTGTTCCCGAATTACTGGACGTTGCAGAACAGTTAGAAGTTGAAAATGCAAAAAAGCTGGATAAGCAGGAGCTTATTTACAAGATCCTGGATAAGCAGGCAATATCAGGAGGAAATGGTAACTCTACATCAGATAAGGCCCGCAGAAAACGAATAGTAAAAACGGCTACAGCCAATTCTGTAGAGGAAGCGGTAGTAGAGGATACAGGCACAATCGAAGAGAAAAAATCTGCTAAACCTGCCCGTGCAACTTCAAAAGTTTCTGCGGCCAGGAAAGATGAGAAACCCAGGAAGGGAAAAAAGAAGGCTGAGGAAGAAGAAGTGGCTGATATAGTTCCAGAGGTTAATACAGAAATAACAGACAATTCAGAAAGCGAAGCAGTTACAGAATCTTCACAGGAGACGCCTTCTGAAAATACACAGCTTTTTGATAGAAATAATAACAACAACAATACAACAAATATTGCAAAATTTTATCCGCCAAGGCGTGAACAAACTTTTAATATTGAATTTGACGGGATTATTATTGCTGAAGGTGTGCTGGAAATGATGCCGGATGGCTATGGCTTTTTACGTTCTTCTGATTACCACTATCTCTCATCACCCGATGATATATATGTTTCACCTTCACAAATAAAACTTTTTGGGCTGAAAACCGGCGATACTGTACATGGCACTGTGCGGCCCCCAAAAGAGGGTGAAAAATATTTTGCCTTGCTAAAGGTTGAGTCCATTAATGGCAAAAGTCCTGAGGAGGTACGCGACCGTGTGCCATTTGATTACTTAACTCCATTATTCCCCTACGAAAAATTAAACTTGTTTACAGAGGCATCTAATTACTCCACCCGTATAATGGATCTTTTCACTCCTATTGGAAAAGGCCAGCGTGGATTAATTGTAGCTCAGCCAAAAACGGGTAAAACTATGCTGTTGAAAGCAGTGGCTAATGCCATTGCAGAAAATCATCCGGAAATTTACCTGATGATAGTTTTAGTAGATGAACGTCCTGAAGAAGTTACAGATATGGAACGTAGTGTACGGGCAGAAGTAATAGCTTCCACCTTTGATGAACCGGCCGAAAAACATGTAAAAGTTTCCACTATTGCTTTGCAAAAAGCTAAACGTCTTGTGGAATGCGGGCATGATGTTGTTATTCTTTTAGATTCTATAACACGTTTGGCAAGGGCTCATAATACAGTAGCTCCGGCGTCGGGTAAGGTATTGTCCGGTGGTGTGGAAGCTAATGCCATGCAAAAACCAAAGCAGTTTTTTGGTGCAGCCCGTAAAATAGAATTTGGTGGTTCTTTAACAATATTAGCTACGGCGTTAATTGACACAGGCTCTAAAATGGATGAAGTAATTTTTGAGGAATTTAAGGGAACCGGTAATATGGAGCTTCAATTGGACAGGCGTTTATCTAATAAGCGTATTTTCCCTGCAATTGACCTGGTAGCTTCATCAACCCGCCGTGATGAGTTGTTACTGGAAAAAGATGTTCTGCAGCGAATGAACCTGTTACGCGTTTATCTCACCGACATGAACTCAGAAGAAGCGATGAACGAATTACTCAAAAGAATGAAGGGAACAAAGAGCAATGAGGAATTTTTAGCTTCGATGAACGGCTAAGGAATTGATATTCAGCACTATACTTACCGGTCTCATTTTTGCATAATATCCTTCAAACAAAATCAATTTTATTTATGAAGACAAAACTTTTAAGCTTTTTAGCAGCTACATTACTATTGGGTTTTGCAGCTTGCAATAGTGAGGGTGAAGGCAATACCGCGAGCGATACTGCCACGACAGACGACAATACCGCTACTACAACTACCAGCTCAACAGATTATGCAGCACGTGCAGATTCATTCCGTATAAACAGTGAAGCTGGTAATTACCTGGATCCAAGAACGGGTAAATCTTTAAGAATAAACTATGACCCACAAACAAGGAGAACTACAAATGCAGCAACAGGAGAACCTGTATGGCGTTATGTAGATAGAAGAACATGGTGGGTATATGGTGGTGATACCAGTGATAACTGGACTCAGGTAGGAGAAGCAAGAGAAGACCAGGGTAGGGTTATGTATAAAGGAGATAACGACCAATGGGTAACGTATGAAGATCGGTGGAGAACTGAAGATGAAAGAATGGCAAGAGACTGGAAGGCACGGTATGGTGATGTAAAAGTAAAAGTTGGTAAAGACGGTGATATAAAAGTGAAAGACAAAAAGACAGGTGAAAAGACAAAATATGATGCGGACGATAACAAAGTAAAAACAGACAGCACAAAATAATCATCACGAATCATCAATTTCTAGAAATGCTTCCAAACACGGAAGCATTTTTTGTTTTAGCCCATCCCTGATAATTTTGCAGAACAATTTTATGATAGAGAAACTTCCTGTAGAGCTGTTTTTACAAACATCAGTTGATAATTTTATTATTGATGTACGATCACCATTAGAATACAATCATGCACACATACCTGGTGCGGCGAGTATTCCACTGTTTACAGATGAGGAAAGAAAGATAATTGGAACTGCCTATAAGCAACAGAGTAAGGAAGTAGCAATAAAAATGGGTTTGGATTTTTTTGGAGCTAAAATGAAAAGAATTGTAGAGGAGGTGGAAGATTTAGTTAGAAGTCGGCAGTTAGGAGTTCAGAACAAGAATACATTTTCTTCTAACTCTGAACTGCAAGCTCAGAATTGCATTCTGCTCTACTGCTGGCGTGGGGGCATGCGTAGTGCTGCTGTTGCATGGCTTTTGAATTTTTATGGTTTTACAGTAAAAGTTCTTGCAGAAGGGTACAAGGCTTACCGGAATTATGTGCTGCAGACATTTAATTTACCATTTCTGTTTAAAGTGATTGGAGGTTTTACCGGTTCCGGAAAAACGGAGTTATTAGAAGAGTTGAAAAAAGCTGGTGAGCTTACTATTAATCTTGAAGAATTGGCTTGCCATAAAGGTTCCGCGTTTGGTAAAATAAACATGCCTCCTCAACCAACACAGGAAATGTTTGAGAACTTATTGAGTCATGAGCTACAGGCTGCAAACTGCAAGAAAGAAAAAACACATTCACCCCTTAGGGGATTAGGGGACATTTGGATTGAAGATGAAAGCCAGCGAATTGGCCAGTTGAATATTCCCACTCCCCTATGGCAAACCCTGCGGCAATCGCCTGTTTACTTTTTAAATATTTCTTTTGAAGAAAGACTGCAACATTTAGTAGAGGAGTATGGCAGTCACGATACCTCAAGCATAACAGAAGCAATTTCACGAATTAGTAAACAATTAGGCAGGCTGGAAGCTAAACAGGCAATTAATTTTTTCCTGGAAGGGAATATTGCTGCATGCTTTGGCATATTGTTAAATTATTATGATAAACGGTATTTAAAAGCATTGCACAACCGGGACAACGTATCCGCTTTACTAACCACGATTAATTGTACAAAAGTAGACAGCAAAAATGCAGACTTATTATTGAATACGCCGGTATTAGCATGAAAGGAGAAAGCATGAATGATATTAAACTTACCCAATTCTCCAAAGGTGGTGGTTGCGGGTGCAAAATTTCTCCATCCGTTCTGCAACAAATCCTGCACACAGAAGATACTATATCTTTTAAGCACCTGCTCGTAGGCAATGATGCAGCCGATGATGCAGCAGTTTATCAACTTAATGATGAAACTGCTTTGATAACCACAACAGATTTTTTTTTACCTATCGTTGATGATGCATTCCAATTTGGAAAAATTGCAGCAGCCAATGCCATCAGCGACGTGTACGCTATGGGAGGTACGCCATTAATGGCTATTGCAATACTTGGCTGGCCCATTGATAAGCTACCTGCAGAACTGGCAAAAGCAACTTTAGAGGGCGGAAGAGAAATTTGCACTAAAGCAAATATTCCTTTAGCAGGCGGCCATACTATTGATTCTACAGACCCTATTTTTGGTTTAGCAGTTACAGGAACTGTACCTATAAAAAATTTAAAACGAAATAATACTGCAAGAGACGGGGATGTATTATTTCTCACAAAGCCGTTGGGAACGGGTATTTTATCTACAGCATTAAAAAAAGGATTATTGCAACCTCATCACTATGAATTATTACTCTATCAAATGACCACACTCAATAGCATTGGCGCAAACCTGTCCACAATAAATGATGTGCATGCAATGACGGATGTTACAGGCTTTGGATTATTAGGCCATGCTATCGAAATGGCAGAGGGAAGTAACTTGAGTATTGAATTGAGCTACCAAAAGATTCATAAAATAGAAGGTGTAGAGGATTATTTGAAACAGCGTGTTGTGCCGGATGCTACCTACAGAAACTGGAATAGCTACAGCAATAAGGTACAATTTAAAAAGGAGATGAATGTAATGGAAGCCTTCAATCTTTTACCTGATCCCCAAACCAATGGCGGATTATTAATAGCTGTTACCCCGGATGCTGTTGATGATGTAAAAAAACTTTTCATCACTTTTAATTTAGAACCATTTACCGAAGCCATTGGTCACGTAACAGAGAAAAAAGAGAAAGTAGTTTATGTGAACGACTAATTTCTTCCACTCAAAAATATTTCAGCCATCATGCAACGAACGCTGCCTCCGTTAACATGCTCAATGGTAGATACATCAACAGGCAATAAAGTACCATGGGTTTTAAGTTGTTCTATTTGCTGATCAGATAATTCTCTAAAAGCTGTTTTGCTAAGAACAATAAATTTTCCACCATCAATACTTTTCACCTGGAGCATGTTTCCGGCGAAACACTTCATTTGGCTAATCGAAATAAATATTATTTCATGGCCTGTAACTTCCAACGATTGAACTAAAAAGCTTTTTCCTCATCATCTGCTACAGCATCTGCACATAGCACTGCAAAGTCATCTCCAATGCATAGCATTACGTTTGTATGAAACAATGTGTTGCCGGATTCATCTACTGCAGTAAATAATAAAGGTTTGTAATTGATTGCATTTGCAAATTGTTTTACCATTTCTGCATTGGTACGCGGTGAGGGGCACGCATAAATAATTTGATGAAAATGATCTATCACCATGCTGCCTGTGCCTTCTAAAAACAGGTTTTGTTTTTCGTATTGCGCCCAGTTGTAGATATTGGTTACGTTGAAATTCTTTGTAAGTTGTTGTATTACGTCATTTCTTCTTTCCCCACGACGATTGACAGCAAGCATTGAAAAAACATGAATGGTTCCATTTGCCTCTGTGCTCAACCAGTTATTAGGAAAGATTGCATCTGTTTTGGAGGAGTGTCGGTGTCGTTGATCACGAAAACGTTAATTCTGTTGCTGCGTAACAATTCTGCCATTTCATCAAATTCCTGCAACGCTTTTTGATGTATGACTTCCTGAGAAAGTGTAGATTGGTTTTGAAAAAAATTATTTGCTGCTGTTTCTTTATTGTACACAAAGGCAGCTGGCCTAACCATTAATATTGTATCGGTTATCTGCACTATAACAACCCATCAATTTTCTTCGCCAGCTTCCGGTCCTTTTCTGTCACTGTGTTACCTGCACTATGGGTAGAAAGCCATATTTCTACAGTATTATAAACGTTTGTCCATTTAGGGTGATGATCCATTTTTTCTGCAACCAATGCTACACGGGTCATAAAGCTGAATGCCTCATTAAAATCTTTAAAATCAAACTTACGGTACAAGGAATTTTCTTCTTCTTTCCACATTATATGTTGTTTTAAAAAATTAAATGCTCTTTGTTCCGGATCTGTTCATGGATAAGCTCTACCACCAGTTGAACCGCTTTTATTTTACGTATGGACTGCATCAATTGCTGTAAAGTATGTTCCGATATAGAATCTCCTTTCAGTAGCCATAAAAAATCCAGATGTTTTAATTCAGGCAATAAATATTCCCCGTCAAATTGGTTGTTATATAAATAGTGGGTTAGGGAACTATTATTTTCTGCAAATTCATAAACAGAAAAAAAATAATCACGTTTCTTTTTTGTAAGCTGAATTTCAATGTCGTTATTAAGCCTGAAATTTACTTTTAGTAAATTGTTTAACTGCCAGCAAAACTGGTAGTCCTTCATGGATGCCATTATTCCAAGCAACCTTGTCTGTTCAAAAAAACCATCAGTCAGATCTTTGGAATCCAGCACTAGCTTCATTGTAAGACTTACGTTTATATTAAAACTCTATAGCAGCCGAAAGTTTTTCATTTGTCCTGTTGTAGTGAACAACAGTTTTGTCGCCCTTTTTAAATTTACTTAATGCCTGCATATAACTTTCTACAGAGCTAACTGAATAATCGCCTAAAGCCGTTATTACATCTCCTGTCTTTAACCCCGCTTTTTGAGCAGGTCTGTTCTCACTAACTCCATCCACACGAACGCCGGCACCGGAAAATGTATAATCGGGCGTAATACCAAGGGATACAGAAAATCTGGCTGACGTTGTGGTTTGTGTTTCTCTTGTTTTAGTAAATGCCAGCCTGTTTTTTTGTTTATCCTGCGCCTCTATCAGGCTATAAATATGTTTAATGATCTGCATCTCTCCCAAATAATTTATTTTATCGTAATCATCTGTAGGCTTATGGTAATCACTATGCAGACCGCTAAAGAAAAATAAAACCGGAATATCCTTTCTGTAGAAAGAAGTATGGTCACTTGGTCCCGTTCCGCTGGAATCGTATTTAAATTGCAGATTACCTGTATAAAGTTTGTCTTTCCCTTTTAACGCATAAAAGTTACCCCACGAAGGTGAAGTACCATACCCCCCAATAATAACCATACGGGAAGAATCGTTTATTCTTCCTATCATATCCATATTGATCATGTAATTAACCGATGCAAGATCAACCGGTGGATGTTCTGTAAAATATTTGGAACCATACAACCCTAATTCCTCGCCGGAAAAAGCGATGAATAAATAATTATTCTGTTTCAGATTTGCGCCCGAGAATTCCTTTGAATTTTTAAGCAATCGGGCAAGCTCAATGAGTGCTGCTGTGCCGCTCGCATTGTCATCTGCACCATTGTGTATCTGTAACGGGCTGTTGCGTAACATCGAATTGCCTTCTTCTCCATATCCTAAATGATCGTAGTGGGCACCAATAACAACTGTTGTGGGAGCCCTATTATCAATATATCCAATAACATTTCTTCCTGTTCTTGTCCTTGGTTCAATATCCGTTTTCAACTTAATATCCAAAGTGGCCGTTTCATCTCCAAAATATTTTCGTGCTGCTTCTTTGGTTATGTACACTACAGGAATATTCAATAACTGTACATGCTCTTTTCCGTTAAAAACAAGCTTATCCTCCAGCTCAGATGTATTGTATATAAACACAGCCGAGGCTCCCTTGCTTTCCATTTCCATTGCTTTTTTCTTAACTGCATCTGTTACATCAAAGTGCGGGTTGGCAAAATTTTGTTCCAGTAATTCCTTCAAATTGATAAACCAAGGCATTTTACTTTCCTGCAAAGCAATGGAAGGAAGTGCTTCCAGTGATGTGTTGGCACTAAAGCTTAATGGAAAAAAATCTTTATGTAAGGAGAGTATTTTGCCATCAATCATTAAATGTGTGGAGGGATTTATTTGCCGGCCCTCATTTATTTCAAATGGCTGAAAATAGCCATTGCTGCCTTTTGGCTGTAATCCTGCTAACCTAAACTGTTCACTAATGTACTCAGACGCCAATTTTTCTCCCTGTGTGCCCGTTCTTCTTCCTTCTAATTTATCACTGGCAAGATATGTAACATGTTGTTGCAGGTTTGCCACCAACTGTTTATCTTCTTTTCTAAGCTTTTGCGCATGAATAAGACCGTTGGAAAAAACAAGAAAGAGGAAAAGATATTTGTGCATTGTATTTTTATCTGTTTTCTGTTCAAAGGTATTTAACGAGTAAATGAGACGATAAACTATTTAAAAAGGTTAAACTTTTTACAGTTTTTTGTAAAACTTCTTAATTCGTAAGCCCCGCCCGGAGTTGCAGTATAATTTTGCCACCCGAAAATGGCGCAGAATCTTCTTCATATAGCTTTAGTGGGAAACCCTAACAGTGGCAAAAGTTCTTTATTTAATTGCCTTACAGGATTGAATCAACAGGTAGGCAACTTTCCCGGGGTTACCGTAGATAAAAGAACCGGCCACACAAAGCTTTCTGATTCTAATAATGCGAATGTTATAGACTTACCCGGCACATATAGTTTGTATCCTACGAGAATGGACGAGTGGGTAAGCTATCGGGTTTTATTAAACCAGGATAAACAAATTAAAGCGGATGTTTTTGTAGTAGTAGTGGATGCCAGCAACTTAAGACGGAATCTTCTTTTTTGCACACAACTTATAGATCTGAAAAAGCCTGTAGTTATAGCGTTAACCATGGCCGATCTCGCCAGAAAAAAAGGTATTCAAATTGACCTCCTGGAACTGGAAAGAGAATTAGGTGTTCCCGTGGTAGCAGTAAACCCGCGAAAGCATAAAGGCATTACACAACTAAAGAAAGTTATTCAACAAACAGCTTTACAACTATACCAGGCCCCTGCACGAGACTTTATTGATAATAAAGCACTCGCACCGGAATCTATTGAAAGTGTCCAAAACTTTTTGCCTGTTTCAGATTATGCCGCAGTACATTTTTTAATCAACCACGAGGGGTTTGAGTTAACAGACACATTGCAGGAAAATATTGAAAACATAGAACGTGTTCACAATTTCAATCATACAAAAACACAGGCTACCGAAATATTACAACGGTACACCCGCATAAAACATACTATGCAGGTGGCAGTTGCAGAACCAGACCCTTTACAAAAAGCTTTACTAACAGATAAGTTAGATAATATTCTATTGCACCGCAGGTGGGGTTATGTGATTTTACTCGCTGTTCTTTTCTTGTTGTTTCAAAGTGTGTTCTGGCTTGCTCAGCACCCAATGGAATGGATAGAAAAAGGCTTCTCCTCTTTAAGTGGTATGCTTTCCACTTCACTGCCGGAAGCCTGGTGGAGCGATTTGTTGATAAACGGGATTGTTGCAGGTCTTAGCGGCATTCTTGTTTTTGTGCCCCAGATAATGATTTTATTCGGGCTCATTACCTTACTGGAAGATACCGGGTACATGGCGCGGATCAGTTTTTTGTCCGATAAGTTAATGAGAGGTGTTGGGTTAAATGGGAAAAGCGTTATGCCCTTGATCAGCGGCTTTGCCTGCGCCGTTCCTGCCATTATGAGTGCACGCAGCATTGAAAATCGCAAGGAAAGATTGCTTACCATTTTAGTAACTCCGTTAATTAGTTGTTCGGCACGTTTGCCGGTTTACATTATTTTAATTGGGTTGGTTATTCCAAACATTTTCTTCTTTGGTTTTTTAAGCTTACAGGGTTTAGTAATGATGGGTTTGTATTTGCTTGGTTTAGTAATGGCTTTACTGGTTTCTTACGTAGCAAAATGGTTTATTAAAATAAAAGAAAAGAGCTTTTTTATTCTCGAATTACCAACATACCGGGCACCCCGGTGGAACAACATACTGCAGACAATGGTAAACAAAGCAAGAATATTTGTTACCGATGCAGGAAAAATAATTATGATCATCAGTCTTATCTTATGGGCATTAAGTTCATTTGGCCCCGGAAAAAAAATGGCTGAAGTAAAGCAACAGTATGAGGTAGCAAAAAGAGACAAAACAATTTCACAGGAAGAGTTGCAAAAACAATTTCATTCACGTAAGCTGGAAAATTCCTATGCGGGGCTGCTTGGTAAAAGCATTGAGCCTGCAATTATGCCGTTGGGTTTCGACTGGCGAATTGGTATAGCAATCATTGCTTCTTTTGCTGCGCGGGAAGTTTTTGTTGGCACAATGGCAACTTTATATAGTGTAGGAGAAGATGATAAAGGTTTATTGCTCCGGGACAAAATGAAGGCTGCACGCAAGCCGGATGGCACCGTTCTTTTTACACTTGCTACAGGCGTATCACTGATGATATTTTATGTGTTTGCCATGCAATGCATGAGCACCCTGGCAATCACACGGCGGGAAACTAAAACATGGAAATGGCCAATCATTCAGTTTGTTTACATGACGGCATTGGCTTACCTGATGAGCTTGCTAGTGTATCAATTACTGAAGTAGAAAAATATTTACGATAACACTGCTGTCAATTAAACCTTTCCCGATCCTGCACGGGCTCCCACTTATCCTTAGGTTCAAAATAATTCCATAACAATCTGGAGATTTTTCGTGTCAACTGCCACGCTTCGTTGCTGTTCTTCCAGCTTTCATCTTTATTGTTTTTAGTGGCAATGCAAAACACATATTCTGCTTTTTCCCCTTTCACCAACACCACTTCACTGCGGGATGCATTTACAGCACCGTTCTTACTGAATGTAACAGCATATGGAGGAAGTTGTGAAAGACTTACTTCATCCCAAAAATTGCGCTTCAGGCTTCGAAGCATTCTTTCGGCAGCAGCTTTAGAAACAACTTCTCCTTGGTAAATTTTTTCCATGAGTGTTGCCAGTTCTCGTGGAGTTGTTTGTCCCCAACCATACTGCGTTCTGTTGGCCTCCCTGCCAGGTGTTCTTGAATTAATTCTTGTATATGTAAATCCAAGACTATCTAATATTTCATTGATCCTTGTTCCTGTACCGGCCAAACTTTGTAGCCATAGGGATGCAGTGTTGTCGCTCATGGTTAACATCAGCATGATCACCTTATCTAAACCAATCTTTTCATCCTGCTTAAAAGAACCAAGAATATCTACACCCGCATAAAGCAAGCTGTCCCTGTATTGCAAAGGCTGATGGTAATCCAGTTCCCCCCTGTTTATCTTATCCATAACCCCAACTAAGATGGGCACTTTTACCATACTCGCTGTAGGAAAAACAGTGTCAGCATTTAAGGCTACCACTCTTTCATTATTAAGATTCTTTACATAAATGCCAATATCTCCATTAAAACCTTTTATAAGAGCTTCAATCTTTCGCTGTAACTTCTTATCAACTTTTTGTGCTGTTGCATTCAAAAAAATGACAAGCATTACACATAGGAAAAGTGCCCTTTCCATTAAAAAGATTTTTTTGTTCTTTTTTGCTCTGTATTATTTGCGACTCCGGGTGATTTCATATAATCTGTTACGAGGTACAAAAATGCTTTGATGCCTGTTTTCATTCCTTCTTCATCAATATAAAAATCAGGTGTGTGATGGGATGGTGTTTTTTTAGGATCTTTACCCTTTGGCATTCCTCCAACATTAAAAAACAAGCCGGGAACCTTTTGCTGAAAAAATGAAAAATCTTCTGCACCGGTTTTTGCAGCTATTAATTCCACTTTATCTGTACCCGCAGCCCGTTGTAATGAAGGAAGCATTTTATTGGTTAGTACAATATGGTTAAACGTAATAGGATAATGTGAGCTATATGGAATTTCTGCTTCAGCAACAGCTCCCAAAGCTTCTGCAGTTTTAGATACAATTTGTTTGATGCGTGTAATCATCATTTTCTCATCTTCCAATGTTAATGCACGAATAGTTCCTAACATTTCAACCTGCTCGGGAATAATGTTAGACCGAACTCCTCCATGAATAGCTCCAATGGTTATTACACCTGCATTTTCTGTTACATCCAAATTACGGCTTACAACAGTTTGTAAATTATTAATAATCTGTGCGGAAACAATTACCGGATCTATGGAACTCCATGGTGCAGCACCGTGTGCCTGCCTGCCTTTTACTGTAATCTTCATGTCGTTTACGGATGCATAAAAACCACCAGGTCGGTAGGTAATTTTTCCAACTTCTGTTTGTGCACTTATATGCAATCCGAATATCACATCCACTTTTGGGTTTTCCAACACGCCTTCTTTCACCATCAATTCTGCGCCGCCCTCCTCACCTTTTGGTGCACCTTCTTCTGCAGGTTGAAAAATAAACTTAACGGTTCCGCTTAGATTATTTTTCATTCCGGCCAAAATTTCTGCAACACTCATCAGCATGGCAACATGCGTATCATGCCCACATGCATGCATTACACTTACCTCCTGCCCGTTATATGTGGCTTTTACATTTGATTTAAATGGTAAATTGTTCCGTTCGGCTACAGGCAATGCATCCATGTCCGCCCTTAAGGCTATCACAGGTCCGGGCTTACCACCTTTTAATATTCCAACTACGCCAGTGTGTGCTACTTTTTCTTTAACCTCCAATCCTAACGAACGTAAATGATCTGCTATCAGATTTGCTGTTCTGAATTCTCTGTTACCTAATTCCGGATGCTGATGAATATCTCTTCTCCAGTTAATACATTTCTGTTCAATTTTATTTGCTGCATTATTTATGTAAGTAGTAATATCTGCATTCTGCTGTGTATTTGCATTTACAACAAGCAGCACAGATATGCTCACAAAGAAAATTCTGATCATAATATGAATTTATTGAGTACAAATTAGGAAATGTACGCCTATTCATATGAAAAGGCAAATTGATTTTTCTATATTTATCACGGTATGATGCTGCGCCATATTCCTTTTCTTAAAAATGTGTTCTTATTCAGCCTTACGGCATTTGGCGGCCCACAGGCACATATTGCTATGATGATGAAAACGTTTGTACACCGAACACCATATGTAACAGAAGGGGAATTGCTGGAATATAATGCCTTTTGCAACTTATTGCCCGGAGCTTCATCAACACAAACGCTAACGCTTATAGGTTATAAGAGGGGTGGCGTTCCACTTGCTATAATTACATTGTTGATCTGGGTTTTTCCTGCCTGTTTTTTAATGGGAGCTTTTTCTTTTTTGCTGCACTACATTGATAAGAATTCTTTGCATGTGGATATTTTTAAATTTATTCCTTCCGTTGCAGTAGGTTTTTTAGCGTATGCCTCTGTAATGGCGTTTGGTGTTTCCATTAAAAATACAATTACATGGATCATTATGCTCCTATGTGCAATTGCAACTTATGCTTTTTTTAAAACTCCATGGATATTTCCGGCTCTTATTGTATTAAGTGGCATTGCAACTAATCTCAGTCAAAAAAGAATTCCCGACGCAGAAACAAAACCTAAAAAAATCAGGTGGTTGAATATCTGGCTCTTTGCATTTATTTTTTTAATTGCAGGAGGTATAAGTGAGGTATCCAGAAAACAAAACTGGCCAGACCGGCAGCCAATAACCTTATTTGAAAACCTTTACAGAATGGGTAGCCTTGTTTTTGGGGGCGGCCATGTTTTAATGCCAATGATATACGAACAATTTTCTGTACGTCCGGATGTGATGAAACAAAAAAACAGAGAGGTAATTAAAATTGCGAAAGATGATATGATAACCGGGATGGGCATTGTTCGTGCTATGCCAGGCCCTGTTTTTTCCATTGCTGCATTTACCGGTGGTATGGCCTTAAAAAATATGGGATGGTACATGCAATTGCTGGGTTGCTTTATTGGTACCGCAGCTATTTTTTTACCAAGTGCATTATTGGTTCTTTTCTTTTTTCCTATATGGAATAACTTAAAAAGGCACGCCGCAGTTTATCGTTCCTTAGAGGGAATTAATGCAGCTATTGTAGGAATCATGATTGCAGCTACCCTATTTATCATGAAAGATATTTCCCTGATAGATGTAAAATTTGTAAGCTTGATTAATATGATTATCATTATAGGCACTTTCCTTTTGTTACAGTTCACAAGGGTGGCTTCCCCCATAATAGTGGCAACTTGTTTATTTCTTGGATATATACTTTAGCTTTTTGTAAAATACCGGTTAGCAATTATTTCATTTTCCACAACTTCCGGAACTAAATACTTTATACTTTTACCCTCTTCTATCAACTTACGGATATGGGTAGCCGAAATTTGTAATAGGGGCGCATTCAGCACTTGTATCCTGGCATTAAGACTATTGTTCACTTCAAAACCACCCCTTTTATAAATAAGAATAGGGTAGTTTTTAATAACGTATTCTATGTTCTTCCACTTGTCAATGTTTTGAAAACTATCGCTGCCCATAATAATAGAAAAAGAATGGCGGGGATATTTTTCCTGCAGAGATCTCAATGTGCTAACAGTATAAGAAGGTTTAGGTAAAGAGAATTCAATGTTTTTTGCTGCTAATCGATCATCCTCTCCAACAGCTTTCTGCACAAGATGCAACCGGCGGGAAGCGGTTAACAAATTAATAGATTGTTTAAAAGGATTTTGAGGGCTGATAATGAACCAGATCTTTTTAAGATCTGTTTCATTTAAGATGTGATTTGCAATTATCAGGTGACCGTTGTGAATAGGATTAAATGAGCCAAAGTATAAGCCTATTTTCATAACAACTTTAAAATCAATTACTTAAGATTTTCTACTATGACTTGATCGGCCTCTGTTCTGCGGAGGCTGAGTAAATAGCCCGAAACTCTGATGGAAACCGGACCACCCAATGGAGCCACCTGCTCCATGATTATAACCTCTCCTGGTAGGCATCCCATCTCCATCAACTTTATTTCGAGATCAGAGTTTTCAAAGTTTTTGATCCTTCCCTGTTCTCCTGGCTTTAATCCTGTTAATTTCATCACTTCCAACATAACTCTAATGTCTGACAAAATAATCTTCCATTTCATGGATACCTCTTTTTTCTTTCCTTATCGGCGGCTTTTAAAGCAATTTTTAATTGAGATAGCAAAAAAAGAAGGCAAAAAGGTAGATTTGTTACAGTATATCTTTTGCTCTGATGAATATTTAAAAAAATTGAATAAAAGGTATCTTAAGCATAATAGCTATACTGACATTATTACTTTCCCCTTTTCTTCCACTACTGAACCAATTTTAGCTGATGCGTATATAAGTACAGATAGGGTGAGGGACAATGCTACACATTACCAAACATCTTTCGAAAGAGAACTTCATAGGGTAGTTTTTCATGGCTTGCTTCATCTATGTGGTTACTCTGATAACACTTGTGACGATGCTCGGTTAATAAGAGAAAAGGAAGATGATTTCATAAATAAGTTCTTGTTTCACGTGAAACAATTGAAAGCCCATCCTGATGTAAATTAATTTTACAGATGTTTCCTGAGTATGACGTAATAGTAGTAGGCGCGGGCCATGCTGGGTGTGAAGCCGCTGCCGCAGCAGCAAACATGGGTTCTAAGGTGCTGCTGATTACCATGAATATGCAAACTATCGCTCAAATGAGCTGCAACCCTGCTATGGGGGGGATAGCTAAAGGACAAATAGTAAGAGAAATTGATGCAATGGGGGGATATTCAGGAATTGTTTCCGATGAGTCCTTGATCCAGTTCAGAATATTAAATCGATCCAAAGGGCCGGCCATGTGGAGCCCGAGGTCCCAAAACGACCGTATGCTTTTTGCCCAAAAATGGAGGGAAAAGCTGGAACTCACGCAAAACCTTGATTTTTACCAGGATACTGTAAAAAATATAATAACTCGGAACGACAGGGCAGAAGGAGTGATGACTGGGCTAGGCCACACTATTAAAGCCAAATCAGTTGTGCTTACGAATGGCACTTTCCTGAACGGTGTAATACATATAGGCGAAAATAAATTTGGTGGTGGTCGGGTAGCAGAAAAGGCAGCTACAGGTATTACCGAACAGTTAATCACTTTAGGATTTGAAAGTAATCGGCTAAAAACCGGAACTCCCCCAAGAGTGGATGGCCGGTCGCTGGATTATTCTAAAATGGAAGAACAAAAGGGAGATAAAGAAATTACGGGCTTTTCTTATTTACCCACCCGAAAACCAAAAGAGCAGAAGAGCTGTTGGATAACGTATACAAGTCCTGATGTACATGACTCATTAAAAAAAGGGTTTAACCGAAGTCCAATGTTTACGGGTAGGATAGAGGGAACCGGTCCCAGATACTGCCCTAGCATAGAAGATAAGGTCAACCGCTTTGCTGAGCGTGACAGACACCAACTCTTCGTGGAGCCGGAAGGCTGGAATACTGTAGAAGTATACGTCAATGGCTTTTCTACTTCCCTTCCAGAAGAAATTCAATACGAAGCGCTTCGTAAAGTGATTGGTTTTGAAAAGGTGAAATTCTTCCGGCCCGGATATGCTATAGAGTATGACTATTTTCCCCCTACTCAACTCTCTTATTCATTGGAAACCAAGAATTTAAGCGGCCTCTTCTTCGCCGGACAAATTAATGGTACCACTGGTTATGAAGAAGCAGCATGTCAGGGTTTGATGGCCGGCATTAATGCTCATTTAAAGATTAGAAATGAAAAGCCCCTCATTTTAAAAAGAAGTGATGCGTATATAGGAGTTTTGATTGATGACCTGATAACTAAAGGCACCCAGGAACCGTATAGAATGTTTACATCCAGAGCGGAATTTAGAACATTATTAAGGCAAGATAATGCTGACCTCAGGCTTACAGAAATTAGTTACCGTTTAGGTTTAGCTTCAGAAGAGCGAATGCAAAAAGTTTTGACAAAACGAAAAGAGGTGGAAGACTTAAAAAATCTTTTTAAAACAATAGCCTTAGAGCCCGAAGAAGTAAATTCCTATTTAGAATCTATAAACAGCACGTTGATAACCGAAAAGCAAAAACTCGAAAAGCTTCTCCTCAGACCCAATATTGACATTCAACATTTAAAAGAAACAGCTTCTAAAGTAAGCGAGGCTCTTAATTCTTTTTCTGACGAATCTATTGAACAGGCTGAAATTCAAACTAAGTATCAGGTTTATATTAACAAAGAAAAAGACCTGGTAGACCGTATGCGCCAAATGGAAGATTTAGCCATCCCGGAGCAGTTTAATTATCAAAGAATAAGTGCATTAAGTTCTGAGGCAAAGGAAAAATTGCTAAAAGTGAAGCCGCAAACCTTAGGACAGGCAAGCCGCATTTCAGGAATTAACCCAAGTGACGTACAAATTTTAATGGTATATATGGGCAGGTGATTTAAAGTTTTCGCACCGGAATCCAGCCTTCTGTACTTTCTGATTCTACATAAGCAAAATCATTAAAGAAAGCTATTACCTCGATAGACTCTGATTTTGGTAACAGTCTCTTCCGCAAAGCTGTTATATTAGGTGCCTCATATAAATAAGCAGAATCTTTTAATTTCAATTGCCTTAACGCTTTATCTGCTGTTTGTAAGGATTTAGCCGGTACAACTGCTATATTGCCGTCCGGCAATTCAATCCGGTACTGATTATTTGTTGCAGCATGCGGAAGAATCAGGGTATTTTCTTTTAAAACAATAGATGCATTATCAATATTTATTCTGGAAGAAGAAGTAATCCGGTGTTTTTTCCTCAATTTATCCGGCGAGATAGAAATCGCCGGTGGATTTTTTACTTTTTGATCTACAAACGGCAACGGATCAATAGCACCACCAACAGCATAGATTCCAAAATGCAAATGTGGCGTACTGGTTCGTGCATTACCGGTATTGCCTATAAGTCCCAGGGTATCGCCTTTATTTACATGCTGACCGTCAGAAACAAACTGTTCATCTAAGTGTGCATAATACAAGGTGTAGTTCCTGCCTTTAAGCCGCATCCATACTACCTTGCCGCCTAAATTGTTTTCGTTAGCTGCTGTAACAATTCCTTCTTCTGAGGCAACAACAGGAGTACGCAACGGAGCAAAAATATCTATGCCTTCATGGCGGCGGGTACCTGCATCACGGGCATCACCCCATATACCTCCCAGACGACTGTTCTTACCTGCTACGGGATAACCTAATGATGCACCTGTGGTTATAGAAAGTGTATATTCTCCGCTTCGTAAAAGTTCAGGCTGAATGCGAAGCAAATAACTTCCTGTTTCAGCAATTTCATAATCGAAGGATGTTTTAGAAGTATCGAAAAAAGTTAATGAAGAAGGATTTCCTTCATTATTTATCTTCCAGAAATCGGCGTACAAAGCAAAGGCAACGGTTGGCTTTCTATCCAATTGAATTAAAAGCTTTTCTCCACGCTTTGCTGAGAACCGTAAGCCAACTGCCCTGGGTTTATCCGATGCAAAATATCCGATTTCTTTATAGGGTAGTAATATGGACATTGGTCGCGATAATGCATATTCTGCTGCGGCAAACCACTCCCTTCCTAATGCGGTTTCTTTTAGGCCGGCATCAGTAATTTTTTTCCCGTATTGTTCATGCAAACTTTGTTTGCCGAAAATGGATGGTCCCGTAGTGGTGCAGGAGGTAACGAAAAACAATAAGCAGATAAACTTAAAACTGAATACACTCATGCTCTCAAATTATGTGACTACCGTCACAAATCATAAGCCATGTAGTAACATGGCAATTAAAAAAAGACAAAAAGAACACACTTAATAATTTTGAAGGGCGGCTGTAGTGGCAAGCATACATTATACAGATATAAAAAAAATGTGCTGACGGACATAGGCCATCAGCACATAAGGGAATAACACACCTGTTATTTTTCTGTTTTGTTATTCAGCATTAAAACTTCATTTACCTGTACTTCAGTAATATACTTTTTAACACCTTCTTTATCTGTATAGCTGCGGTTTATTAATTTGCCTTCAACAGCTACTTCAGACCCTTTCACTAAAAACTTCTCGGCAATATCAGCCACCTTTCCCCAGGCTATAAGGCTATGCCATTGAGTTTCTGTTATTTTTTCCCCTTTTGTATTACGGTAAACCTCATTGGTTGCCATATTAAAACGAACGAGCTTTTTACCATTCTCAGTTGTGCGTACTTCCGGGTTATTACCCAAATTACCAATTAATTGAACTTTGTTTTTAAGAGCGTACATAATTGTAGATTTTCTTTGTTAATAAAATTTATTTCAATCACCAGTCCGACGTCAGAATTAGTGACAGAGCAAAGATGTGTGCGCAAAAAACGGTTAGTCGGTTTTTAATTGTTTTTGTGCGGATGTAGGCGTTTGTAAGCACTTGTAATTAGAATTTAGTACCTTTTACTTTCAAAGTAACAGATAATGATAAGCCATGACGATGTAAAAACCTGTCTTGCATGCGGTAAGGCTTTAAGGGGACGTTCTGACAAAAAGTTTTGCAATGATTTTTGCCGGAATAATTACAACAATCAGCTAAAAGCAGATAGCAATAACTACGTACGTAACATCAACAACGTTTTGCGTAAAAACAGGCGCATTCTGGAAGAAGTGTTGCCCGAAACCGAAGAGATGGCAAAAACTACCCGGGACAGGCTTATGCAACAAGGTTTCCAATTTAAATATACAACACACACATACACCAATAAAAAAGGGAATACATATTATTTCTGTTACGATTACGGATACCTTCCTCTTGAAAATAACTGGTACTTGGTTGTAAGGAGGAAGGAAGATTAGGGGCTTTACGGACAAAGAAGTTAAAATCTTTTGTGGCATCTAATTTTATACGTATTGGTATGAAATCTGCACTATTACAGACATATGTTCATGGCAATTACAAATATTATTAACCCTTCTTTTGGCACAGTTCTCTTAGCTGTACTTGCTTTTAACCTGTTGTTACATCTTACTTTAACCTTTGCCCCTCATTTACATAATAAAATAACGGATTGGGCTTTGTCTTTTAAGTGAGGCAAATTTAATCTCTGGACTGATCCGTAAGTTTATAAAGCTCCATTGTTCTTTCTTTTCTAAAAATTTTTTTGTTTCTTGCCTGCATGAACTCGAGATTAGTCTATGGACTTTATGGTTTGTTCTTAGGTGCATTGATGGGTGTTCTCTTAATACTGGCTGAAATTAAATGGAGGCTGCCAAGTCTATCTATATTGGTCCCTGTCACTATTTTAATATGCGTGGTTTTTGGTACTGTGGCCGGGTACAGGCTGGGGCATCCAAATGCTAAACGAGCAAGACCCAAATCAATAAGGCATAAACACAGGAGGCGCAGAAGACACAGAAGTGGGGATAATGGAGAAAAATCATACTTATCAGAAAAAGGATAGCATCGGCCTGCAATCACTTCTGTATTAACTTCCGAGGATCTTTAACAGGCCAATTAAGTTGGTTTAAAATATTTCTTCCAGTATGCCGCAACTGGAAATGTATTCTAACCCTTAATAATAAGACACTCACTTTAGCGTTAGCTATTTTTACAGCCCGGTAGTTGTTTGAACTGGCAGTTATGAAAAAACTTTTTTACCTGTTTACTTTATTGGTTACTTCCGGTGGTATGTATTCTCAAAAAATTCATTTGAATCTTTTTGCCGGGGTTGCTAATTATAAAGGAGATCTTCAATATAATTCCAGCAGGGGTAAACAGTTTACTTTAAGACAGGCAAAGTTAGCTGGAGGCATTGGCGCAGAATACGAGCTTACAAATAAATTTTCTATCCGTGGAGGGCTAACAGTAGGAAAGATAACCGCTGATGATAAAAAAGGAGATACCAATCAAATAATAAGAAACCTAAACTTTACTTCTCCCATAAGTGATATAATGCTTGGTGTGCAGTATTACATTACCAACCCTTATGAACACCTGATTAATCCGTATATATTTGCGGGCATAGCTTTCTATCGTTTCAATCCTTATACATACGATACAACAGGTCTAAAAGTTTATTTGAAGCCCCTAAGTACAGAAGGTCAGGGTTTTATAGACAGCAGAGAGCCTTATAAGTTATCTCAGTTTTCCATCCCTTTTGGCGGGGGTATTAAAGTAACATTAACCGAGAGACTCCGTGTTGGTATTGAGGTAAGTATGAGAAAAACTTTTACGGATTATCTGGATGATGTAAGCATAGCGTATGTAGATGAAAATATGTTGTTAGCGAACAGAGGGCCAAAGGCAGTAGATTTGGCATATAGAGGCGATGAAGTAAAAGTAGGCTCTGCATACCCTGCCGAGGGTGTTTTAAGGGGAACAGAAATCACTAAAGACTGGTACTATTTTTCAGGGTTGACTTTATCCTACAGGTTGGATGGGGGATTAGGATCAGGTGGAGGTTTTCTAAAAGGAGGCGGGAAGAAAAACAAATATGGATGTCCTCGGTCAGTATATTAAGACGGGGGAACTACGGGCACCTCTTGAACTGCTCAGATTGAGTCTTAAATTACATTAGACATGCTGTGGTGTGGGGCGGAATCGAACCGCCGACACAAGGATTTTCAGTCCTTTGCTCTACCGACTGAGCTACCGCACCGGTTGAATGTTGAACAAAGAACAAAGAATGTCCAACTATCAATATTCAGTAATTGGGCAGCAAAAATAAAGCAACTGCGGTATAAAATGGAAACAAAATAAAATGCAGATTAGTCAAATATTTATTCCTCCCATTCCTTGTTCACCCATTCCTTGTTCACCTGTTCCTTGTTCATTTGTTCCTTGTTCATTTGTTCATCACCCCTTTAATTGCCGTACACACTTAAAAATTTAATACGCATAAGCTTCAACTGGTCAATGTTATAGCCGGCATCTGCTAACTCTTCCTGTGCTACTTCTAAAGAAGAGGTCTCACAACCTTTAAAATATTCTATTATTTCTTCCTGTTCATCGTCATCCAGCATTTCTGAAATAGCATAATCCAAATTTAGCTTTGTGCCGCTGGCCGCAATAGTTTCCATTTCTTCTAACAAAATATCAAACTTCAGGTCTTTATTTTTTGCAATCATCTCCAGCGGTATTTTTTTATCTACCTGCTGAATTATGTGCACTTTATTTCCGCTTTTATTTACAACGCTCTTCATTACAAAATCATCAGGTCTCTCTATATCATTTTCTTCTACATATTCAACAATTACATCCAGAAACGGCTTGCCATAACGCAATGCTTTCCCTTTGCTTACTCCCTGGCATTTTTCCAATTCAGCAACCGTTGTGGGGTACATAGTGGCCATATCCTGAAGAGAAGATTCAAGAAATATTACGAACGGAGGAAGATTTTTCTTTTTAGCTTCTTTCTGACGCACATTTTTCAGCATTTCAAACAACTTTTCATCAGCAGCGGCACCCGTTGCAGCTTCTGATCCTTCTTCGTCATCAGCATTGGCATCTTTAAAAGAATTATTTAAAGCAATTTTAAATGACCTCGGCTTCTTTAAGAATTCAGCTCCTTTAATGGTAATTTTCAACACCCCATATTCTTCAATATCCTTCTTTAACAGCCCTTCCAATATCAACTGCCGGATCAGTGAATTCCAAAAATGTTCCGATTCCTCTTTACCAATTCCAAAAACAGGTAATTCCTCGTGGCGGTACATTTTTATCTGCGGAGTAAGTCTGCCGGTAACTATATGTACTATGTAATTGGTAACAAACTGTTCATCCAGGGTTTTAATAACCTGCAATGCTTTAACTACACATTCTTTTGCCTCAATTCTTTCTTTGGGGTTTTTGCAATTATCGCAACTGCCACAATTTTCCGTGGGAAATTCTTCTCCAAAATAACTCATCAGCACCTTCCGGCGGCAAACGCCAGTTTCAGCAAATGCTACAGTTTCATTAATTAACTGTGCACCAACTTCGCGTTCGCTTAAAGGCTTATCCCGCATCAGGTGCTCCAGCTTGGATACATCTTTATGTGAGTAATATAAAAGACATTTTCCTTCTAACCCATCCCTTCCTGCACGTCCGGTTTCCTGGTAATAATTTTCAATTGATTTAGGAATATTGTAGTGAATAACAAAACGGATGTCCGGCTTATCAATGCCCATTCCAAATGCAATGGTGGCAACAATTACCTGTACATCTTCGTTTAAAAACTGATCCTGCCTGTCGGCACGAAGCTTTGAATCAAGACCTGCATGATAGGCAACAGCTTTAATATTATTCGCCATCAGCATGCCCGCCAATTCTTCGGTTGTCTTGCGGTTAAGCGTATAAATAATACCGCTTTTGTCTTTGTTCTGGCTAATAAACCGTACAATGCTTTCTATGGTTTCGTCTAATTTAACCTTCGGATGAACCTCATAATATAAATTGGAACGATTGAAAGAAGATATAAATACTGCAGCATCTTTAAGTCCGAGGTTCTTAAGAATATCGCTTTGAACTTTTGGAGTAGCTGTTGCCGTTAGTGCAATAACAGGAACGTTGGGATTGATCTGATCTATCATTTCCCGCAGCCGCCGGTATTCCGGCCTAAAATCATGTCCCCATTCAGAAATACAATGGGCTTCATCAACCGCAAAAAAAGAAATCTGCAAATTATTAAAGAAATCAAGGTTATCTTGTTTTGTAAGAGTTTCGGGAGCCACATACAACATTTTGGTTCTGCCTGCCTGCAAATCATCCTGCACTACTTTTATTTCTTTTTTGGTAAGGGTAGAATTCAGAAAATGTGCAACATCATCCTTGCTGCTATAACCCCTTACAAGGTCCACCTGATTTTTCATAAGCGCAATCAGGGGGCTTATTATAATAGCTACTCCCGGCTGTAGTAATGCGGGTAACTGATAGCAAAGGCTTTTACCACCTCCGGTAGGCATAATTACAAATGTATCCTTGCCGGCAAAAACAGATTGTATTATCTGCTCCTGGTGGCCTTTAAACTTTTTAAATCCAAAATGTTCCTGTAACGATTTGTGTAAATGAGCTGAAGTAACCACTGATTTGTCGGCTTTGGTTTTTTTGGCTGGCACTTTCTTGGTAATAGGCATTATGTCCACTATTTACGCCCTGAAAAAGGCAAATGATCAAATTGGCTGCTGATAGCAAAAAGAACCCGCTTAATAATATTTAAAGGTTGTCTTATAAGCTGTTGGCAGCGATTTTAAAAGGTACGCGAATTTAGCGACAGAAGGTACGAAAAATAATTAAAAAAGGTTAAAATGCCGTTCGCATTGCAGGTTGGGATGAAAACAAAAGGATTAATTTTAGCCGCTTGAAAATATCAACTCAAATAAAAACAGTTGCGCTGCAAACTATTGAAACAGAAGCTAAGGCTATAAAAGATCTTGCAAATAGAGTTGATGATGATTTCGAGGAAGCAATAGAGATACTTGCAAATTGCAAAGGCAGAATTGTTATTAGTGGCATTGGCAAAAGCGCCATAATAGCGCAAAAAATAGTTGCCACCCTTAATTCAACCGGTTCCCCTTCCATCTTTTTACATGCTGCCGATGCCATCCATGGCGATATTGGTATGGTGCAATACAATGATGTAGTTATGATCATCAGCAAAAGCGGGGAAAGTCCGGAAATAAAAGTGTTAGCTCCTCTTATAAAAAATTTCGGCAATCCCCTTATGGCAATAGCAGGCAACACAACCTCTTATCTTGCTAAAAAAGCAGACTTTATTTTTAACACTACTGTTGAGCAGGAAGTATGTCCTAATAACCTTGCACCAACCACTAGCACTACTGCCCAATTAGTCATGGGTGATGTTATTGCTGTTTGTTTAATGGAGAAGAAAGGTTTTAATGTGGCAGATTTTGCCAAACTTCACCCGGGCGGCGCACTGGGTAAAAAATTATATTTACGGGTTTGCGATCTTTATCCTGATAACGAAAAACCGGAAGTTAAAGAACATCATACTCTTAAAGAAGTTATTGTTGAAATGACACAGAAGCGGCTTGGCGTAACTGCTGTAACCAATGATAAAGGAAATTTAGCAGGAATTATTACAGATGGTGACTTGCGGAGAATGCTCGAAAAAAATAGCAACTTGCAACAGGTTCTTGCAAAGGATATTATGACCACCAGCCCTAAAACAATAGATGCCGCAGAAATGGCGGTTAATGCATTAGACATTATGCGTAAAAATGAAATTATGCAGTTGATTGTCACCGAAAACAATAAATACGTTGGTATCATTCACCTGCATGACCTGGTGAAAGAAGGCTTGATTTAACTAAATAACATGAGTGTGGAGTGGAGTAAAAATTCGCTTGGTACAAATAAAAATACCTACGTTGCAATAATGGCCGGGGGCATTGGCTCCAGGTTTTGGCCTGTAAGCCGCACTAATTATCCCAAACAATTTCTTGATATACTTAATACAGGCAAAACATTTATTCAGCAAACATTTGAACGGTTTGAAAAGATAGTACCAAGAGAAAATATTTTTATAGTTACTGTAGCCGAGTATATTCCTCTTGTAAAAGAACAATTACCATCGTTCCCCCCGGAGAATATCATTGGTGAACCTTACAGAAAAAATACTGCCCCGTGTATTGCATATATTTCTTTTAAGTTGATGCAAAAAAACCCAAATGCATCACTTATTGTAGCGCCTGCCGATCATTTAATAGAGGATAAAAAAAATTTTTTAAAGGTATGTACCGAAGCATTGAAGTTTGTTAATCACTTCAATGCGCTTGTCACTCTCGGTATTAAGCCAACACATCCAAATACTGGCTATGGTTACATTCAGCACGACACTGCAGAAGTAACCCCATCTGTTTATAAAGTAAAAACGTTTACAGAAAAGCCAAACAAAGAACTTGCCCAGGCTTTTATTGCGAGCGGAGATTTTCTTTGGAACTCCGGAATTTTTTTTTGGCGCACAAGCTGTATAATTGATGCCTTCAAAAAACATTTACCGGAAATACACGAGCTGTTTGTTGCAGAACAGGATAAATTAAACACAAGCGAAGAAAAGCAGGTCATAGAAAGCATTTACCCGCAATGCGTAAATATTTCTATTGACTTTGGTGTAATGGAAAAAGCAGATAATGTTTATGTAATACCGGCATCGTTTGGCTGGGGCGATCTGGGTACCTGGACCAGCGCATGGGACAATATGGAGAAGGATTATTTAGAAAATGCGGTGGCAGGAAAAGGTGTAATGATTATTGATGCGACAAAATGCATAGTGCATGCTCCGGATAAAAAACTTGTTATGTTGCAGGGATTGGATGATTTTATAGTAGTGGACACAAAGGATGTGTTACTCATCTGTAAAAAAGAGAAAGAACAGGAAATAAAGGACTATGTATCGGAAATGAAACGTAATAAAGGAGATAAATATTTATAAAATGACATCGGTTGATCTTAATAAAATTCTTTTTTTGGATATAGAAACCACAGCTCAGTATGAAGAGTACGTGCAGCTAAGTGATGTGGGAAAAAAGTTATGGGATATAAAAGCGGGTTTCTTAATAAAGAACCAGGAAACAGAAACCTCCGAAAGCATTTATAATAAGGCTGCTTTTTTTGCTGAGTTTGGTAAGATTGTTTGCGTATCTGTTGGCTATTTGCAAGGCAGTGGAGGAGAAAGATCACTAACTATAAAATCATTTTGTTGTGAGGAAGAAAAAGAATTGCTGACAGAACTTAGTGAATTATTGACCCGGTGGGGATCAAAGAAAGAACATTACTTATGTGCGCACAATGGAAAAGAGTTTGATTTTCCATACGTATGCCGCCGGATGATTGTAAATAATATTTGTATACCTCCGATTTTACAACTCGCAGGGAAAAAGCCGTGGGAGGTGCTTCACCTGGATACTTTTGAACTGTGGAAGTTTGGTGACCGCAAAAGTTATACTTCATTGAATTTATTAGCCCATGTCTTTAACATACCTACTCCAAAAGAAGATATGGATGGCAGTATGGTGTATGAAGTTTATTACAAGCAAAAAAATCTAACCCGGATTGTAGAGTATTGCCAAAGGGATGTAGCCACTCTTGCCCAAATATTTCTGCGTATGCATTGCGAGCCGATGATTAAACCAGAAAAAATAGAATATAAACAATGACTTCCAGGATCAATTATTCTTCAGGAGCAAAATGGGAAGATATTGTAGGATACAGCAGGGCTGTAAAGGTTGGTAACGTGATAGAAGTAACCGGAACTGTCGCAGTGAATGATAAAGGTGAATTAGCCGGCGGTAATGATGCTTATCAGCAAACTAAATTTATTATACAAAAAATTCAGCAGGTATTGCAAAATGCAGGTGCAGATTTAAAAGATGTGGTTCGAACAAGAATGTTTGTTACAGACATAAGTAAATGGGAAGAATACGGAAGAGCTCATGGAGAAGCATTTGGTGCAATCCTTCCCTGCACAACTATGGTAGAAGTCAGCAAGCTGATTGCTCCTGAATATCTGATAGAAATAGAAGCTACGGCTATCATTGATTAAACTGCAATATCGGATACTTATCAACCAATCAACTTCCCAACTTGTCAACTCCTCAACTTACTTCTAAACTTCCCAATGCCGGCACCACCATTTTTACGGTAATGAGTTCCCTGGCAGCTCAGCACAATGCCATAAACCTTGGCCAGGGCTTTCCTGATTATCCCATGAGTGAAGACCTCATTGCATTAGTAAACGATGCAATGAAAAGCGGACATAACCAGTATGTGCACATGAATGGCTATATGCGGTTGCGGGAAGTAATTGCAGAAAAAGTAGAAGCTTTATATGATACACCCATAGACCCGAATAGCCAGATAACTATTACACCAGGCGGAACTTATGCCTTGTACACCGCAATTACCACCGTGCTGCAACCCGGAGATGAGGTGATTATTTTTGAACCGGCTTATGATAGTTATGTTCCTGCAGTTGGGTTAAATGGCGGGGTGCCGGTGACTATACAACTTACTTTCCCGGAATATAAAATTGATTGGAATTGGGTAAAGCAGAAAGTGAGCAACAAAACAAGAATGTTGATTATTAATTCTCCTCACAACCCAACGGGTGCAGTTTTAAGTAGTGAGGATATGGAGCAGTTGCGGCAAGTTGTTCAAAACACAAATATTATTATAGTTAGCGATGAGGTTTATGAGCATTTGATTTTTGATAGCATAGAACATCAAAGTATTTTAAAGTATCCTGATTTATTGGCAAGAAGCGTTGTGTGTTTTTCTTTTGGAAAAGTTTATCACTGCACCGGGTGGAAGCTGGGTTATTGTATTGCGTCTGCGGGATTAATGAATGAGTTCAGAAAGGTGCATCAATTTAATTGTTTTACATGCGATACTCCAAAGCAGGTGGCATTGGCTTCTTATTTAAAAAACAAAGAAGCTTATATGCATCTTGGTGGTTTTATGCAGCAAAAACGTGATTATTTTCAGCAACTAATGCAGCAGACAAAGTTTGAATGGTTGCCAACCTACGGCAGTTATTTTCAGTGCTATTCTTATAAAAACGTCAGCGATGAAAGTGAAAAAGATTTTGCCATTCGGTTAACAAAAGAAGCCGGTGTTGCAAGTATCCCGGTATCTGCTTTTTACCAGCAGCCAATTAATAACCAGGTATTGCGTTTCTGCTTTGCCAAAAAAGAGGAAACTTTAGAAACTGCTGTACAGCGGTTAATAAAGTTTAGCTGATCCTGTAATTGCCTCTTCCTTACTACTCTAATACATTTACTTCAATATAGCTGGGATTGGTTGGGGAATGATGAATTTTTTGTGTTGCTTTAATAAAGTCTTTGCTATCCGCCTTATAAATGTTGGGAACAAATTTTTGAGGGTTCAAATCAACCAGCGGAAACCAACTGCTTTGCACCTGTACCATTATCCGGTGTCCTTTCTTGAAGGTGTGCAGCACATCCTGCAGTTGAAATTTGATTGGCGTGATCTTATTTGGCACCATTGGTTCGGATTTTTCAAAACCATTGCGGAACCTGCTTCTCATTACTTCACTGCGTACCATTTGCTGATAGCCGGAGAGCACAACACCTTGCGGTGTATAAGGTGTATTGGGCTCATGGCCAGGGTAAACATCTATCAGCTTCACAACCCAATCTGCATCCGTACCCGTGGAGCTAACATTTAGGTTCACCAATATCTCCCCGCCCAATGTAATATCGTCTGAGAGTGTGTCTGTTTCAAACACTAATACATCCGGTCTGCGGCCCGCAAACCGCTGGTCTTCACCCATGTAATTTCTTGGGGGTGATGCCAAACGAACCGCCAATATCCATGGTGTACGGAACTGGTTTTTTGGGGTCACTTACGTACTCCGAATAAGAGATTGTTGACGGAGCATTAGTAAAAAGTTTCTCCTCTTTTTGAAGGTAAAATCTCTTTTTGTCTGCGTCTGCAGGTGGCCAGCTATAAAAACTCTGCCATCCTTTGCTGCCGGTGTTATACATGTACGCTTCGGGAAGACCTGTGTTTTTATCACCTGCACCTTTCAAAAAATGATTAAAAAATTTAGCTTCTGCTGAAAAATATTTGGAGGATTAAAACTTATCGTATATTTGCGATATAAAATATGGCAACCCATAAAAAAGAGGAGTTTGGTGCAAAAGAACAGGAGTTAGCACTTTTTGCAAAGGCATTGAGCCACCCCGCACGGATAGCTATATTAAAAGTGTTGGCTAACCGGGGAGAATGTATTTGCGGTGAAATTGTTGAGGTGCTTCCTTTGGCACAATCCACCGTATCACAGCATTTAAAGGAATTAAAAGATGCAGGATTAATTGAAGGAAACGTAGATGGCCCACGCTCCTGTTATTGTATTAATTGGAAAGCTTTTAAAAAATTAAATACAGTGTTCGATAATTTATTTAACGGGTTAAGGGAAAATGCTGAAAAAGCGTGTTGTGGTCCTTCAACAGGCTCAGGGTAAAGGTCTGTCTGAAGACAGAATATTAAAGCTGTTTTTATTCACTTTAAATAGTATAGTTATGCAAACAAACAATCAGTTACAGAATGATCCCGGATGTTGCACACCAGACAGCGATTGCTGCACAATTTCAGACTGGGGCTGCTGTTAAAAACCAAACGGGCTCTTCGGAGTCCGTTTTTTAATTTTGCATATGACAATTTCGCCCGTTACACAAAATACTTTCTCATCAGCAATCTCATTGTTGAAAAAAAATCATTTACCAACAGAAGATATTACCGGTGCCTCGCCTCTTTTTATATTAACGGATGCCAATGAACTGATAGGAACAGTTGGTTTGGAGTTGTGCGGTAATTATGCACTGCTCCGAAGTTTATGTGTTGATGGTACCAGGAGAAACAGCGGTGCCGGCGAAAGACTGTTAAGCTTTGCTGAAACGTTTGCCAAAAACAAAGGAGTAAGAGAGCTTTACCTGCTCACTACCACTGCCGATAAGTA
>JBHENB010000002.1:0-91954 GCA_046262255.1 Chitinophagaceae bacterium | reverse complement strand
ACGGAGCAAGCGCAACGGTCAATGATTGGCTCATGGCATTCAACCCGGCTTTACTTGCACCATAAGCCGGATGATCCGGTTCACCGCGAAAAGCACCACGTGAGGAAACGTTTACAATTTTTCCACCGCCTTGATTTATCATCTGATTGGCTACAAAAAAAGTCAGGTTGCTTACGCCAGTAAGATTAGTTTTTATGGTTTCACTCCATGCCTGTTGCCATTCTGCATAGGACACTTCCGAAATTTTATGTTCTATGTACACACCTGCATTGTTCACCAGAACATCAATCTTCTTATATTTTAATATCAGTTCACGAAAAAACTGCTCAATGGGCAACGGATTCGCCACATCCAATTGATACATGCTGTGCTGCTGTTCCGGCTTCAGCATTTTAATAGTTTGCTCCGCTTCTGCAACATTTGATTTGTAAGTAATAATAACGTTAGCATTCAGGTCAGAAAACAACTTTGCACATGCCCTGCCAATTCCTCTTGACCCGCCGGTGATTAAAACATTTTTATTGGTAAAGTCTGTAAACATGTTTTGTTCCGTTTTGTATTTATAAGTTGAACTAAAGTAGCAACAAGAGTGCAACCAATAAAAAAGCTATTGCAGTTATTGCAATAGCTTTAAGCATTTTGTGGGCTGTTTACTGCCTGGATGCAGGTAATGCCAATCTTAAACGTGCAAAATAATAAGCACCGTTAAAGCCCATTTGATTTACCCTGCGGCTAAATACAAAACGTCCAAGACTTTGATTGGCGCTATGCCTTTGCATGTCCGGGTAAACATTAAAAACATTATTGGCGCCGATAGTTGCAGTTAAGGACTTAAGTATTTGATAAGACAGAGATACGTCTGTAACTGTTTTGGGAGAAAAAACCTGGTCTTGTGTTTCCAGTGCATTGTTATTAAAAGCATTGGCTGTAGGAGTTAGACTGGGATCTAAATATTGTACCTCACCAAACCGAACAAAGCGAACCATTGCCCCAAACTTGCTGTACTTGTAGTTGAAAGATAAATTGATTTTGTTTTTTGGATTTGCAACTTCAATTCTGCTTTCGTCTTCCCGATTAAAGTAGTTTTGTATTTGTCCTCCTTTAACCAATATATCAGAAGCATAGATGAAGGGCTTCCGTACGTTTGATCCATCGAGTATATCAGCACTATCTTTTACTTTATTATCTACAAACGTTAACGCCAGTACTGTACGTAATGAATGCTTTGTTAAGAAGCTTTTTGTATAAGATAATACTGTTTCCAACCCTCTTGCACGTGTATCTATGGCATTAGAAAAGAAGTTTGCTGTTTGCGCACCTTCGGCATCTAATATTGCTTTAATCTGGGGACTGGTAGCTCCGCTGAAGTTATTAGTTAAGATAATGCGATCATCAATATCAATCTGGTATGCATCAATAGTAAATTCAAATCCTGTAAATGGTCTGGCAGTTAAGCCCACAGACATGTTTAAACTTGTTTCTTCCTTTAGCCTGGGAATACCAAGAAGCCCCGCAAGTCTGCTTTCATTAGTGAATGTTCCGGCTTGTACCGGCACAAGGCTTCCAGCTTGAGAAATGAATAAAGTATTGGTTTTGGCATAATACTTCTGCTGTTGCGATGGTGCACGGAAACCTGTACTGATGGAACCTCTTAAGTTTAACCAATCTAATACTTTGTACCGGGTGCTAAACTTATAATTGAATGTGCTACCAAAATCACTATAGTTTTCAAATCTTAAAGCAGCGGTTACAAGAAAGTTGGTTGTAACATCCTGTTCCACATCCAGATAAATTGCCTTTGCATTTCTCTTTTTTACATCTCCTAAGCTATCTACAAACCCAGGAAAAACCTGAGCACCTGCTGATACACGTGCCGGAACGTCGTAATTTCTATAAGATGCTTCTTCACCACCCCTGATATTAAATGCATCAACGCGATACTCAAGACCTGAAGCAACATTTAATCCTTGCAATACATCAAATCTTTTGGAAACGTCTGCATTCACAGTATTCTGCCAGAACTTTAAACCGCCGGGATCAAATGTGGTTTGGTTATTACCGGCAATAGCAAATTGTGAATAGTTAACAGAGTTACTAACTCCAAAATCAAACTTATTCTGGCCAAAAGTGTTGCTTATATCAAAATTCCAATCCATCAACTTTGTTCTGAACCCAACAGAAGTGGAGAAATCTTCTATATCTGTGTCTATGTTGGGAAGAAATCCATTTGGATAGATTGCAAACACATTGGGTGCATATTTTCCTGCATTGGAAGCCAATACTATGCTGCTTGGATATCTATAAAATCCTGCTGAATTACCTTTTTTGTTACTATAGCCACCAAAAAGATATAGTTCACCATTAGCAATAATGGGATAGCCAAAGTTGTAAAACGCAGCGCCACCTTTCATACCCGAGTTACCAGCCCGAATATCAAAATTATTTCTGGTGAGGCCTCTTGCTGCCATAATTGAATCATCACGGTTAACACCATTAACATTGGCAAAGATTTGACCGGTATAAGTTCCCGTTCTATTGGTAGGATTGCGGTTAATGTATTCACCATTTATGCTTAAATACCCCTTACCAATGTTAAACCCGTACCCAAGATTACCTTGAAAAGTTTCACCGTCCGTTACCTCAACATCGGGATCATCGCTTCTCTTCTGAATTGTATAAAGTGCATAATTCTTAGGATACTTTGCTCTATAAAAACCATAGCTGCTACCGGCTTCCAAAATACCGGTAGCCCTTTTCAGTACAATATTTATTACGCCTGCAATAGCATCAGAACCATATTGTGCAGAAGCGCCATCTCTTAAAATTTCAACTCTTTCTATTGCTGTTGCAGGAATGGCACTAAGGTCTGTATTTACCTGCCCACGATTAATTGTACCATTTACGTTTACCAACGCTGCCTGGTGCCTTCTTTTCCCATTTATTAAAACAAGCACCTGGTCTGTTCCAAGCCCCCTTAACTGAGCCGGATCCATGTGATCTGTACCATCCGAAATAGTTTGACGAGCGGATTGAAAAGAGGGAGCAATGTAATTCATGATTTGATTCAGGTCTACCTGACCAACATCATTTATCACCTGAGCCAGTGGTATAACATCAACTGGTACCGGTGTTTCGGTTCTGGTACGTGCCGCACTGCGGGAACCCACTACCGTTACTGTGGTTAAATCTCCTGTACCGGTTAACTGAAAATTCTGTGAAGCAATGTCTGCTGATGCAGTTACTTCTTTTCTTTGTGTAGCAAAACCAACATACGATACTACCACCGTATATTTTCCCGGTGCAACCGAAATAGAATACATGCCGTTTTCATCTGTAATAACGCCTTTATTTGTTCCTTGTATTGTTACTGATGCACCGGCCAATGGTAAACCTGTAGCATCTGTAACCCGACCTCTTATAGTAGCATTTTGAGCATATGCATTCAATGTGGTTAATAGGATAAACAATGGCAAAAAGAATTTCATTATGCCCGTGTAGCTTAATTTCATAATACAGTGATTTAGTTTAATAGACAATACCTACAGCTTTAATGCTGCAATCAGAACGTTTTAAAGATACGTCTCTAACAGGTTAATGCTATTGTGGAATATCAACATTCTGTTAGTAACGTTGCTGCATTTGAAAGTGCTTTACCGCTGAGATCAGATATTCTCCACCCCATACTTTTTCATATAAGCAATGAGCCAGGTAATTACCTCGTTGTACGTTCTCCTACCCTTTGGCTGGCTGTTCCATTTCAAATACTGGTCGTAAAACCTTGTCATAATTGGTTCTACGACATTTGCATTTCGCTGTAAATACTCTCTTAGTTCTTCCCTGTCCTTTATCACCTGCGGATGTAAATTTTGTTTGAAGCTTGCAGCAATTGCTGTGTCCCGCCTGTTGATATCATTTAAGGCATAATTAAACAGCTCAAAATAAACTGAGTATTTGAACTCTACATTTTGAGTGCCGGCGCAAATTAAAAAAGTAACAAAATTTGCCTCATTTTCTTTTGCATATCCCAATTGATGGGCTATTTCATGCATTACAATAAATGGTTTTAGGAAATCAGGCACAGAAGTTTTCACCTGTGCTTCCCCACTAAATGGATTATAATAACCTGTAAAACCAAAAAAATGACCAACGTGGCTATAGAGCGAAGGTTTTATAGAGGCATGCTTATATAATAAAAAGGGATATTTTTCATTTGCCGTTTGATAAGCATCAATGCTTTGACTAAATAAGTATTTATTACTTTTTAATCCTGACCTGTTTACGGAATCTATTTTAACTGCATAATTGTTTAAGCGCAGTTGCAGAGTTTTCGTTAAGGTATCCAGTTCTTGCAAAGAATACGGCTGCACATTTAGGTTTAGTTGTTGTGCAATACCTTGTCTGTCGTAATTCAATCCCCAAAGAATATTAAAAGTGAGATAAACAATCAGGGTCAGTAAGACTATCTTCTTTACCACTCTATAACCCATTTGCCTTTTAGACTTTTCCCCGCGAAAAAGACCAAGAAATTGCCAGATCTCCACTAACAGATAAATAGTGGCGGAAAAATAAAACATGTCCCCTATGCTAAAAGGAATCCAGCCAAATAACACTCTTTGCACTTGGGAAACAACAGGATAAAAGCCATACGTATAATACTTTTCTACCCAGGCAGCATTTAAAGACAAAAGCTTCAGCAGCAGTGCTACAATTAGCAGCAGCATAATTTTTTTTTCTTGTATTATTCTTTTAAACATTTTCTATCCAATAGGTGCCACGGGTGAATTTTGCTCGTGAAAACTATGCGATTTTAGCTGATTTCCTATACCTTTGCAAACCCGAAATGTAACTGATATGAGTAGCCGCCGGGAATATGAGATAGCATTCGTTGGTTTAAAGCCCGGCATTCATCAGTTTGAATACCACATTAGTGATTCGTTTTTCGAGGAGTTTCAGGAGCAGGATTTCAGAAATTGTAATGCCCGGATAAAACTTTTTCTGGAGAAAAATTTAGCAAGTTTTCTGTTACTTCGGTTTGAACTGGGGGGGACTTTAGAAGTAACCTGCGACCGTTGCAGCAATAATCTTCCGTTGCAGTTATTTGAGGAGTTTACGATGACAGTGAAGATGGTAGAAAACCCGGAAGTTATGAACGACCAGGAAGAAGATCCCGATGTTTATTATATTTCAAGGGGGGAGAGCCAGCTTGATGTAAAAGGCTGGATTTACGAATTTATTAACCTCAGCATCCCTATGCAGAAAACATGTGAATATGAAGAAATGGATGGGCCGTATTGTAATGTAGTTGCAAGAGATGTACTTAAGAAAATGAAAAGCAAAGTGCCCTCTGAAAAAAATCCAGTTTGGAAAGACCTTGAAAAGTTTAAAGATTTTGACGATAATAAAGGTTAAGTGTGAATGATACTTCTTGCCATCATTTATTGAATGTAAACAAAAAAATTATTAGTTATGCCGAACCCCAAACGCAGACACTCACAGCAAAGAACCGCAAAACGCAGAACGCACTATAAAGCAGAGCCTGCAACACTTTCTACAGACGGTGCCACCGGAGAAACACACATGCGTCACCGTGCTTATGTAAGTGAAGGCAAATTATACTACAAAGGAAAGCTGGTGGCTGAAAAATCGCCAATTAAAAAGTAATAATTTATTTACTTCCGGCCGGTAAGCTTACCATTATATTTGGAATATCTATGAGGATTGGAATTGATATGATGGGTGGAGATTTTGCTCCTCTGGAAACGTTGAAAGGTATTCAAAATTATTTTTCTGATGTTGATCAGCCTGCTCACATTGTTTTAATTGGCGACCAGAATAAAATAACTCCGTTACTTTCTGATTTTTCTTTGCCTGAAAACTCCTGCACAATTGTGCATGCACCACAGTCTATTGCTATGCACGAGCATCCAATAAAAGCATTAAGAGAAAAAAAAGAATCCTCTATTGCTATAGGATTTCACTTATTATCAACAGATGAAACCGATGCTTTTATCAGTGCCGGCAATACAGGTGCGATGCTTATTGGTTCGTTGTATAACTTAAAACCTGTTGAAGGGGTTTTGCGTCCTACTATTTCCACTATTGTGCCTTCAGAAAATGGAGGTACTGGTTTATTGCTGGATGTAGGTATAAACTCAGATTGCAAGCCTGAGCATCTAAACCAATTTGCTGTTATGGGTTCTGTGTACGCTCAAAACATTTTAGGTATTGAAAATCCCCGTGTTGGTCTTTTAAATATTGGGCAGGAAGAAGGAAAGGGTAATTTACTGGCACAGGCAACATATCCTCTCCTGAAGGATAATAAGCATATAAATTTTATAGGTAATGTTGAGGGAAGAGATATTTTGACAGGAAAAGCCGATGTAATGGTTTGTGATGGTTATACCGGTAATATACTTTTAAAGTTTGCCGAGTCTATATTTGAAATAACCCGTAAAAAGGAAATTCAACATGAGTATTTTGACCAGTATAATTTTGAAATTTATGGAGGCACCCCGGTGTTGGGAGTTTCCCAGCCGATAATTATCGGGCACGGTATTTCTCATGCAAAAGCATTTACTAATATGATACTGCTTGCAGTGAAAATGATTGAAAAGGATGTAATGAGAAAAATGACAATTGAACTTACTTCCTGATGTTTAAATACACTGAGTGATCAAATACTTTATCGTTTTATTTGTTGTTTTTTCGCATTTCCTTTCTCTAGCACAATCGGATACAACTGAACTTTCTATTGAGAGCTATAAGCCCGATGTAAAAGAACACCATTTTAAACTTGGGGATTCATTGATTTCTGTTTTCACTACTGATTATGATTCCACAGCGCCGTTAGCTTTTATAAGCCTTCATAGTAATGAAACAACAGCTATTGAGGCAGTGGATACTTTTTTATTGGAAAATTGTGGTGTTTTTGTGCAGCTGGAGAATAATGCAGAAAGAACTATTGATTTCACTTATAAAGACAAGAGGTATGAATTTGATCCAAACAGGATCTTTACCAAAGCAGGAATTATTGCCACCTTAAAAGCACATAAGAATTACAGTGCCGAAGTAGTGCCACAAATACAAAGATTTGCTGCTTTTCTTTTACAAAGATGGGCTTATGCAAAAACATTTATTGCAGTACATAATAATACGGATGATCAATTTTCTGTTTTAAGCTATAAAAAGGGAGGCTCTTTTTATTCAGATGCAAAGGCAGTGCACCAAAATAAGGAAATGGACATTGATGATTTTTTTATTACAACTGATCCAAAGATTTATCAGAAATTAAAACAGAAAAACTTCAATGTAGTGTTGCAAAATAATCAGAAGGCTAAAGATGACGGATCGCTGAGTATTTATTATGGAAGACACGGCAGAAGTTATGTTAATATAGAAGCGGAGCACGGCCACTACAAGGAGCAACTTCAAATGCTTCAGGTGTTAGATGAAATATTGCTGGAAATGAGTGATAATGCAGCGTTGCGGGGAGTCAAATAATTTTGGACACTACATTGATTGAGGGTATTTTTGCACCTCTAAAAATTGAAAATGATTCCGTAGCTTCCCGATGTATCGGGATGGCCCTGGGTTCGATTGGTTCTTTTATGATTCCGTAGCTCAGTTGGTAGAGCAATACACTTTTAATGTATGGGCCCTGGGTTCGAGTCCCAGCGGGATCACAAAAAATCTGCATAACGCTTTGCATGTAAACTCCTTGCAAAGTGTTTTTCTTTTCAGGTACAACATTTATTGTAGCATGGCAGCCAAATTCAGAACTTCGGGCATTTACATAAATGAAATCCCAAACGTTCCGCCCTCTATAACAGCAGTACCTACGTCCATCCCTGCATTTATCGGCTATACAGAAAAAGCGGTGGACAAAAATGGAAACAGCCTGGTGAACAAGCTAACAAAGATCAGTTCGCTTGTTGAATACGAGCAGCTGTTTGGTAAAGCGCAGAATGAAGAAAACCTGCAAATCGTTTTTGAAGAAGAGCGGTCGCCACTCACCACCAAAGAAACTGTGACAGTGACCATAAATGGAGAAGCATCCCGACACCTGATGCACTATTCTATGCAGAGTTATTTTGCCAATGGAGGAGGAGATTGTTACATTATTTCTTCGGGGCCGTACAAGGCTTTGGGTGAACCCCTGGTTTTAGAGGAATTGGAAGCCGGTTTGACCGCTATTGCAAAAGAAGGCGAGCCTGATCTTATTGTTGTTCCTGAAGGGCAGAAAATGACTGAACAAGATTACTATATCCTGCTAAATAAAACTCTCGAACATTGCCACCAGTCAGGCAACCTGTTTTGCATTATGGATATATGGCAAGGTGACGAGGAATTGAAAACCAGCAATGATTTTATAGATGCTATCGCAGCTTTCCGAAATGGCATCGCTTCCCCTTACTTAAAATATGGAGCTGCCTATTGCCCCAATATCAAAACTGTTTTTCCACTGCAGTATGATGAAACAAAAGTTCAACTGGTACACCGGCTGAATGGTAGCAATGGAAACTTATACGGTCAATTTCTTGTTGACATAAAGTCCTCGCATCCGGCCCTCTATCAGAAAATGAAGCAGGTTGTTGAGCAATATGGAACAGAACTTCCACCAAGTTCGGCTATTGCAGGTGTTTATGTAAATGTTGATCGCACCCGGGGAATATGGAAAGCACCGGCTAATGTGGCATTGATGGGAGTTAGTGATCTAACTTTCAAAATTACAAACGACTTGCAGGAGCAATTGAATGTAGATCCGGTTGCCGGAAAATCTATCAATGTTATCCGTTGGTTTACCGGGAAAGGTCACATTGTATGGGGTGCCAGGACTTTGGCTGGTAATGACAATGAGTGGAGGTATATTTCTATTCGACGTTTTTTTAACATGGTGGAAGAAAGTTGCAAGAAAGGGATCAGGCCTTTTGCTTTTGAACCGAACGATGCCAACACCTGGATCAGAGTACAGGCGATGATTGAAAACTTTCTTATTGGTTTATGGCGGCAGGGCGCTCTGCAGGGTGCAAAACCGGAGCATGCATTTTTTGTAGCCATCGGATTAGGCAAAACAATGACGGTATTGGATGTAGAGGAAGGACGTATGATCACAGAGATTGGATTAGCAGCAGTGAGACCTGCAGAATTTATCATAATCCGGTTCACACAGCAAATGCAGCAGTGAACGAGATTACACGACGACATCTTTGCGTAACATTTTACTGCCGGTAGGCTTCCTCACTTGCTTCTTAGGCGTCAGTAATGACGTTCCAAAAAAGAAGAACACACTTAACAAACGTCATTTCGAGTGCAGCGAACCAATCCCCTATTTTATACAAGCTCGGCTCAGAAAACATTGCACATTGTTGAGAATGTTTCTTTGTCATTCCGACAAAAGGAGGAATCTGAAAGAAAACAATAATCAAATTCCTGTCCGTGGACAGGCAGGCCTCGCTTCTCTCAGAATGACGAAGTGAGTATCTGATAAGTGTTGATGAACTTCGCATCAAACGCTTCAAATGACCTTTTGCAGAAATCTTTTCATTTCTAAAAGAACGTTAATTTTGTATCATTGTTCATTCTAAAACTAAAGGAGGTATTATGAAATACAACGCATGGATTTCCACACTGTTTATTGGTCTTGTTTTGTTTGCTTCTCCAATAAAATTGTTTGCCCAGAACCATGAAAACATGGCGGCAAAACACATAATGATTAATGCTGCAAAACTTAAATGGCAGCAAGGCCCTGCTTCTTTACCAAAGGGAGCACAAATAGCAATCCTTGAAGGTGATATGAGTAAACCGGAAGCTTTTACTGTTAGATTGATGTTGCCGGCAAATTATAAGGTTCGTCCCCACTGGCACCCCGCTATTGAGCATGTAACTGTAATACAAGGTGCCTTTTATATGGGCACCGGTGAGCAATTCAAAGAATCGGCAGCCAGAAAATTGTCAGTCGGCGATTTTGCAACTATGCCAGTGAGAAATGTACACTATGCCTTCACAAAGGGAAAAACAATCGTTCAACTTCATGGTGTTGGGCCGTGGGGAATCACTTATGTAAATGAAGCCGATGATCCCAGGAAGAAATAAGTAATGCGTGTAGTTTTCAATTCCGGGAACAGCAACTATTACCGACGCTAATCAATGGTTGCATGTTGCGGGCATTTGCAGATCGTTTAGAAAGGTGTCTAAAAAAGATAAGTAGTGATCACTTGCCCGCAATTTTTGTTACGCTTACTTATAAAGATTCTAATAAACACTACTGCACTTTAGCAAAGGTTGCGCGAAGTTTTATCTGATAAACCTTTCAACCGTACCAGAACTTATAAGAGCAATTCAAAGCGGATAGTAAACAATAGAACACAGTAACACCTATAAACTAACCTTTATTTAAACTGTGGTTTTCGCAACTACATTATCATCAACATAAAAACAAAGGTTTGAAGTAAGTGTAACCAACCACTGGATATTTAAACCGGCAAAACAAGATTCCGTTATATCAATTGCACCATTCCTCAGGTTTTATTTTTCACTCGGGCAGCATCAACAATCTCTAAATTGGTTTAGGTTTGTGTAACACAATGATGCAGGATTTTTTTTCAAATAAAATTGTAGTTGTTACGGGCGGAACTGATGGAATTGGTAAAGCATTGGTGGATCTTTTATTGTCAAAAGGAGCAAAAGTGGCTACCTGTGGCCGCCATCACGATAAGCTTTACCGCTTGCAATCTGAATACCCTTCTTACCATTTACACACAGTTGTGGCCGACGTAAGCAGTGAAAATGACTGCAGGCGTTTTATTGAATCTACCATAAGCGTGTTTGGTGGAATTGATATACTTATTAATAATGCAGGAATCTCCATGAGAGCTCTTTTGGAAGATGCTTCCATTGATGTGTTACGGTCAGTAATGAACGTGAATTTTTTTGGAGCAGTTTACTGCACTAAGTATGCGCTGAACTCTATTATAGAAAGAAAAGGAAGTATTGTAGGTGTTTCCTCTATTGCCGGCTACCGTGGCTTACCCGGACGTAGCGGCTACTCCGCATCTAAGTTTGCATTGCAGGGCTGGCTGGAAGCTATACGTACAGAGCTGTTGGATAAAGATGTGCATGTAATGTGGGTTTGCCCGGGGTTTACTACTTCTAACATACGTAATACTGCTCTTAACCAGGATGGCGATCCACAGGGAGAAAGCCCAATGGATGAAAGTAAAATGATGTCATCGGAAAAATGTGCGGCACACATTCTGAAAGCAATAAAGAAAAAGAAACGAACACTGGTTCTAACGTTTACAGGTAAGCGTACGGTTTTAATGAATAAGCTTTTTCCTGCGTGGACTGACAGAATGGTACATAAATTTTTTTTTAAAGAAGGAAAACTCGTCAAATAAGTTTGAAGTAGAATAATACAAAATAAATATCCCAGAGAATTGCTCTCTTCATTCTAAATTTTGAATTTTACATTCTACATTGTGAATCATGCCTTTAGTAACTCTTACATCTGATATTGGACATCAGGACTACCTTGTTGGTGCAATCAAAGGACGCCTGTTGCGGATAAATCCCGGGTTTGAAATCATAGACATCTCGCATAATCTATCACCATTCAACTACCCGCAGGCAGCCTATGTTTGCCGTAGCGCTGTAAAAAATTTCCCGGAGTTTACATATCATATAATACTGGTTAACTTATTCGATTCAAAGCCAGATCAGTTATTATTTACTTTTCATGATAACCAATATTTCCTGTGTGCAGATAACGGCCTCCTTAGCATGATCATAGAAGGAAAACCTGAAATGGTAATTGGTGTATCCCTGGAGAAATCTGCTATAAAAAATACTTTGTATTGTATTGATGTAGCAGCAAAAGCCATTACACAACTACTAAATGGTGAACCTGTAGATAAAATAGGTATTCCTGACGTTACTTACATTGAAAAAAATCCTTTGCGTCCACTGTTGGGAGAAAATTGGATAGAAGGTCAGATTATATACATTGATAATTTTGAAAACGTAATTGTAAACATTACCCAGGAACAATTTGAGGAGCAGCGAAAAGGCCGGAGCTTTCGAATTGTTTTTAAAAGAGACGAAATGGTGGACCGCATCAGCGGATCGTATGCTGATGTGCCGCACGGCGAAAAGCTGGTTCTTTTTAATAGTGCCGGCTATATGGAAATCGCAATTAATAAAGGCAATGCGGCAGGATTGTTTGGTTTGCAGGGTTATAGTGAGCTAAGCAATGAATCTTCAATGGTTCAGGACCCACGTCTGTTTTATCAGACAGTAAAAGTATTTTTTGTTTAATCATGAAAAGTGATTAGTTGATAAGTTTATGAAGTTTACAGGTTATAAGTTTTGGGAAGATGCTCCTGAATAGCCGTGCAGCATTAGGCTGTGGTGTGAGAACTAAAACTTCAACTTAAACTCTAATCAGCTGCGAAATTGCCGTGCGGCAATATCTACTACGTTCATAAGTCCCACAAGTTCACGCACTCGTTTCCATCAACCTGTATCTCCTCCCTCCAAAACAGCAACTTTAACTTTAACTATAAATCCCAAACACTAAGCGGCAAGCTATTTAAATATCTGTTCCCTTATTTTTGCTCACCTGATTCCTAAGCTTAAAGGATCGGGATAAATCCACCTGCAGATGAATTTTAGAAAAGTTAACAACATTACCGGTTGGGTAATTTGTGCAATTGCATGCTTAGTGTACATTTTAACTGCCGAAGCAACTGCCAGTTTTTGGGATACCGGAGAATTTATTGCCAGCGCATATAAACTTCAATTACCGCATCCGCCGGGTGCACCGCTATTTACGTTACTGGGACGCTTTTTTATTATTCTATTTGGAGCAGGCAATCCCGCATTTGCAGTAAATATAATGAGTGCCGTAGTGAGTGGATTTACAATTTTATTTCTTTTCTGGACTATAACCCATTTTGGCCGGAAGTTATTGGCAGGTTTAGATGTAGAACCCACTACACAGCAAACATATACAGTAATGGCAGCAGGGATTGTAGGCGCCCTGGCATATACATTCAGCGATTCTTTTTGGTTTAGTGCTGTAGAAGGCGAAGTTTATGCTTTATCATCTTTTTTTACTGCGTTGGTATTTTGGGCAATGCTGAAGTGGGAACGTGCCAGTGATGCTGCAGGAGATAATATATTACTAAGAAACCGCGCAGACAGGTGGATCATTTTCATTTTTTTCATGATGGGTTTATCCATTGGTGTGCACTTGCTGAATTTACTTACCATTCCGGCAATTGCAATGATCTATTATTATAAGCGCTACAACTACACCCGTAAAGGTGCTATCTGGGCATTCATCATTGGCTGCATTATAACAGGTATTCTACAGGTAGTTGTAATTATCTGGACAGTAAAGTTGGCTGGTAAATTTGATATCTGGTTTGTAAATGGCTTTGGCCTCTCTTTTTTCTCAGGCTTTATCTTCTTCTTTATACTATTAGCAATTTTAGTGTGGTGGGGTTTGCGTGTAGCAAGCAAGCGGGGCTGGCCGTTCTTACGACTTGGACTATGGTGTTTTATATTTATGATGATAGGTTACTCTACATATGTTTCCACGTTGGTACGATCAATTGCCAATCCGGCTATTGATATGAATAATGTAGATAACCCCATGAGCCTGGCTTACTATTTAGGCCGGGAACAATATGGTGCAGCTCCCCTGGTTTATGGTCCTCACTTTCAGGCAGAATACGAATATGAAGATAATGGACAAGTGAAGCTGAAAGAGGGGGAAATGAAATATACAAAAGGTAAAGATGCCTACGTAGAAATTGGCAGAGAACAAGACCCGGAATATCAAAGCAAGGATATGCAGTTGTTCCCACGTGTTTGGGACAGAAGCAACGACCAGCAACATGCAGATTTTTATGCAGATTGGTTAGGTCTTGAACGAACCGAAAACCAGCAAACAGGTCAGGTACAATATGAGGCACCGACCTATGCAGATAACATAAACTGGTTTATTACTTACCAGATGGGTTTTATGTATTGGCGGTATTTTATGTGGAATTTTGCAGGAAAGCAAAACGACATACAGGGCTTTGGTAACAAGCGGGATGGCAACTGGATATCAGGAATACCCTTTGTTGACAACTCAAGGCTTGGCGATCAGTCTAAAATGCCGGAAAGCCTGAAACACAATAAAGCCAATAATAAATTATACCTAATGCCATTTATATTGGGCATCCTTGGTTGTGTTTATCACTTTATTAAAGACAGGAAGGACTGGATTATAACATTCTTACTCTTCTTCTTTACCGGTTTAGCTATTGTAATTTATTTAAATCAACCGGGTAATCAACCAAGGGAAAGAGATTATGCTTTTGTTGGATCTTTTTATGCATTTGCTATATGGATAGGGTTATCCGTAATTGCACTTGTACGGATTATTCGTGAATGGAACGACAGGCAGGTGTTCTTAAATACTATTATTTACGGAAGCATTGCATCTTTTATTATTGGCTTACTTAGTAATACAACAACAACATTTGGCGGAGCATTTATAAGTTCTTTGGTTGTGGCAGTTGTGTATGCCGCGGTTGTAGCTGCTATTACCTATGGAATACGTGCTGTGTACGGAAAAGGAAATAATTTACGCCTGGCCACTGCTGCTGCGTTTGCTGTTTGTATGATTGCCCCGGTTCTTATGGCATCGCAGGAGTGGAACGACCATGACCGAAGCAAAAAAACACTGGCACCGGACATGGCTCGTAATTACCTGGAAAGCTGCGCACCAAATGCAATACTTTTCACATTTGGAGACAACGATACCTATCCATTATGGTATGCGCAGGAAGTAGAAAATGTGCGTCCGGATATACGCATTATCAACACCAGTTTATTAGGTATTGATTGGTATATAAACCAGCTTCGGAACAAGGTAAACGAAAGTGACCCGATTGATGTTATCTGGACTCAGGAACAACTGCAGGGCCTTACTTACATTCAGTATCGTCCCCTGGGCATACAGGATAAATATTACGATCTCCATGATGTAATGAAAAATGTAGTTGGCCGCCAGGCACCTATCAGCAGCTTTCCTGTACGGCGCTTTAGCATACCTGTAGATAGTTCTGCAGCAAAGAATTCTAACCTCACAAATGCAACAGATACTGTGTACTCCCAGATACAGATAGAACTTCCACAAAGCAATTACTTAACTCTTGATCAATTAGCTATTTTAAATATCATTGCTGCAAACGGATGGAAACGTCCTATTTATTTTACTGCTAATTATGGTGCATTAGGCTTTCAGCAATACTTACGGAAAGATGGTTTAACGTACAGGTTGGTTCCGATAAAAAATAGATTTCCGCAACAAAACTGGCTGATAGACCAGGCATTGAGAGGCGGAACTTCAATTGCAGATAATAACAAAGATGTGATGTATCAAAATCTAATGAATAAGTTTAATTCCGGAGGCGCCAATAAACCGCGCATTTATTTTGACGAGGAAAACCGCCGTCATTTACTTTCCATTCGTTCCGCGTTTGCAGAAGCAGCCGGTAACCTGGGAGACGAAGGCCGTAAACCGGAAGGAATTAAATTGTTGGAGAAATCAGAAAGGCTGATCAGTACTGAAAATTTACCTTATGCAATGGCAAGCCGGTATAATTCGCACAACCAAACTGGTTTGCTTTATCTGGAAGCTGCGTACAAAGCAGGTAACATGCAATTGGCAGATAAATTAAAAGGCGCTATTCGTAAAGATTTAATGGATCAAAGAGACTATTACAATTATTTGAAAAATGAAAAAGAAGATTTCTTTTTATCAATGGCAAGAGAAGCAGAAATAAATGACTTTATGCTCCAGGTGCTTGAAACTATCGAAAAAAGTTATACCCAGGTGCAAGTGCCTGTGCAGGAACATCCACGCAGAGCTGCAGATAGTACTCAAAGGCCGTAAAGTACTTCAGCATCATCTGAAATTCTGACGAGATTTCAATTTTTTGTTTAACAAATTAATTAAATAAACAACTGCATAAATATTGTAGATTGTTGTGTAATTATTCGCCTTATGAAGGGGTTCAATTTTTCTAAGTTTAATGCAAATGAAGGAGGCAAAAGCAAGTTTGAGCAGTTGCTCGATCTTTTTATGCAATTGCTTACCTACACAAGTGGTGATGTAGCAGAAGCATTGCAATGGTTGAACCAACTGGATAAGGAATACGAACTAACAAAAGATGAATACGGCATGGGTGATTTTATAGAAGACTTGAAACAAAAAGGATACATTACAGAAAGCGGCGATAAGCAGGAAATAAAAATTACACCAAAAACTGAACAGGGAATTCGCAAACGCAGCCTGGAAGAAATATTTGGTAAATTAAAGAAAACAAAAACAGGCGATCATCAAACATTTAAACCAGGTTTAGGTGATGAGGTAAGTCCTGAAAGCCGTCCATTTCAGTTTGGTGATATGCTGGAGCAAATTGATTTTACAGAATCTATCCGTAATGCACAGATCAATCATGGAGTTGAAAGCTTTCAAATGTACGAAGATGATCTTTCTATAAAAGAAACAGATTTCAAGACACAAACGTCAACGGTGTTAATGATTGATATTTCTCATTCCATGATATTGTATGGGGAAGACAGGATTACACCGGCTAAGAAGGTAGCAATGGCATTAAGTGAACTGATCACAACAAAATATGCAAAAGACACACTGGATATTGTAGTGTTTGGTAACGATGCATGGCCGGTACAAATTAAAGACCTCCCCTATTTACAAGTTGGTCCTTACCATACCAATACAGTGGCAGGTCTGGAATTAGCATTGGATATTCTGCGAAGAAGAAAAAACCCGAACAAACAGATTTTTATGATAACGGATGGCAAACCAACATGCTTAAAGATCGGGAAGCGTTATTATAAAAATAGCTTTGGTTTAGACAGAAAAATAACAAGCAGGTGCCTGAATTTAGCAGCACAGTGTAAGAAATTAAAAATTCCTATCACAACATTTATGATCGCAACAGATCCTTACCTGCAGCGGTTTGTGCAGGAGTTTACAGAAACCAATAACGGTAAAGCTTTCTTTGCATCCCTTGATCGTTTAGGTGCATTTATTTTCAAAGACTTTGAAAGCGGGAAGAGGAAAACGGTGTATTAATCTGAACCCCGATTTAGGCAGATTTTTAGGATTAATCAGGAAAGTTTATGGCAGATTATAAGTACAAAGATATTACGGAAAAGATTATTGGTGCCTCCATGAAAGTACATTCTGCATTGGGCAATGGTTTTCAGGAAGTGATTTATCAAAGAGCGTTAGAGATAGAAATGGAAGATTCACACCTTCGCTTTGCAAGAGAATTGAGCATGCCGGTTTACTATAAAGGCAGGCAAATTGGTGAAAGAAGAGTTGATTTCTTTGTTGAAGAAAAAATCATGGTTGAAATAAAAGCCATTATTCAGTTAGAAAATGTACATCTTGCTCAAGCCAAAAATTATCTTGAAGCGTACAATATTGAGGTGGGGTTACTAATTAACTTCGGTTCTATAAGCCTTCAATTCAAGCGAATAGGCAACTCCAAATTTGTAGATAATCACATCCCTATAAATCAATAAATCCACCCAATCGTGGTTCAGACAACAATGGACATTAAAAGAATAAATACAATACTCGAATTAAAGGAAGCAGGTTATAAGCCTCAGTCAATTAAAGAAGAACTACGGCAAAACCTGATTAAAAAATTAAAGCAAAAAGAAGAGACTTTTTCCGGCATTATAGGGTATGAGGATAGTGTTATTCCGGATGTGGAAAGAGCTTTACTGAGCAAGCATAATATTCTTTTTCTTGGATTACGGGGGCAGGCAAAAACCCGCATGGCCCGCCAGATAACAGACCTGCTTGATGAATATGTGCCCATCATTACAGGCAGCGAGATAAATGATGATCCTCTCCATCCTATTTCCAAACATGCAAAAGATATAATTGCCGAAAAAGGTGATAGCACACCTGTTGAATGGCTGCACCGAAACCAACGCTATGGAGAAAAACTGGCAACACCTGATGTAAGTGTTGCAGATTTAATTGGCGACATTGACCCAATAAAAGCTGCTAATTTAAAATTGAGTTTTGCAGATGAAAGAGTAATTCATTACGGCATTATTCCACGCAGTAACCGGAGCATTTTTGTAATTAATGAATTACCGGATCTGCAGGCAAGAATTCAGGTGGCGCTTTTTAATATACTGGAAGAAGGCGATGTTCAGATACGTGGTTTTAAATTACGATTGCCATTAGATATCTTTTTTGTTTTTACTGCCAACCCGGAAGATTACACCAACCGTGGCTCCATAGTAACACCATTAAAAGACCGTATAGAAAGCCAGATACTCACGCACTATCCAAGGTCTTTAGAAAATGCATTGGCCATTACAGAGCAGGAGGCTGATATTGCAAAAGATCAAAAGGAAAAGGTGACAGTTAGTGACCTGGTAAAGCGGCTGATAGAACAGGTTGCTTTTGAAGCAAGGGGAAGCGAATTTGTAGATAAAAAAAGCGGTGTTAGCGCAAGGCTTACCATCTCAGCATTTGAAAATGCAATTAGTGCTGCAGAGCGCAGGTTTATTATTAATAATGAAAAGCAAACCCAGGTTTGGGTGAGTGATCTTGTAGGCATTATTCCCTCTATAACCGGAAAAATTGAGCTTGTTTATGAAGGTGAGCAGGAAGGGCCTTACCAGGTTGCCATGAACCTGGTAGATAAAGCAATAAGGTCGCAATTTGTGCAATATTTCCCCGACCCTGATTCTTTAAAGAAAAAAAGAACAAAAGCTGAAACACAGCCGGTAGAAAATCCCTACCGCAGTATTATAACCTGGTTTGATAAAGGAAACCACATAAATTTATTTTTTTCTACCACAGACCGGGACAAAATAAACCTGTTATATAAAGTGGATGGCTTACATGCGCTCGTGAAAAAAAGATTTGCACATGCAAATGAAAAAGAAGCGGCTTTGTTAATGGAGTTTGTACTTCATGGCCTTGCTTCTTACTCTATCATCAGCAAAAAAATTGTTGAAACAGGAATTGAATTTAAAGACTTGATGGGAAGTATGCTGAACATTCAATCTTCCACAGCATTTGATGAAGAGGATGAAGAATTCAGGTAAGGTTTTTTACAACAGTTGTTGAAGAGCAATCCTCCTCTATGTTCGCAATTTTTATTTGTGCTCTTTTGATTGTAATCTGCAGATACCTTGTACTGATATGGATAATTCCGGCTCCTGATGAATCCACAACACAAATAAATGACGTGCCGGTGCCACATTAGAGAAGTTATCTACTTCTATCTTCTATCTGCCATCATCAAACATGTGTTTTCTTTTAAATTCTTAGATTACATTTGCATTCTAAATTCAACAATATGCTTAAGAAATTGATATTATGCTGCTTAGCAATTAATGTTTTGGTACTGGCAAACGCCCAACCCCTTAAAACACCTGCACCAAGTCCTACCCAAACAATAAAGCAGGATTTTGGCATTGGCAACATCGAGTTATCTTATTCCCGGCCGGGAATGAAAGGAAGGAAAATTTATGGTGATCTTGTTCCGTTTGGTAAAGTGTGGCGTACAGGGGCAAACAACGCAACAACATTAACTTTCAGCGATGAAGTAACTATTGGTGGAACCAAAGTACCTGCCGGAAAGTATGGTTTACTTTCAATCCCTGACAAAGACAATTGGACGTTTATCTTAACCAAACAATTGGATGTTACAAGTCCCGCAGCGTATAAGCAGGAGAGCGATGTGGTAAGAGTGAAAGCAAAGCCAACAAATATGCCTGGAACTCCCTTCGAAACTTTTACCATGCAATTCCATAATGTGAAACCATCCAGTACAGACCTGATGCTTGTGTGGGAAAACACTCTGGTTGCCCTCCCCATTACAATGGACGTGGAAACCAAAGTAATGGCACAGATCAATAATGTAATGAATAAGGACAACCGCCCATACTTCCAATCCGCGATGTATTATATGGATAATGGCAAGGACATGAATCAGGCTTTAATATGGCTGGATAAGGCTTTTGAGCAAAATCCAAATGCTTTTTGGGTGCAACACCAAAGAGCCAACGCGTTGGCTAAATTAGGTCGAAAGGATGAAGCTAAAGCGGCAGCAACAAAATCTATGGCAATGGCAAAAGAGCAAAAGAACGATGATTACGTTAAGCTGAATGAAAAGCTGCTTGCCAATTTAAAGTAGTTCTGAGCGAAGACGAAGTATAAGGAAAGACAAAATATGGTTACCAGCAAGTGAGCCCTGATTAAGCTTTGCTTGCGACGCTCCGTTCAACTGTAACAATTCTATTTATCAATTATTATGCGGCGCCTCCTCCTGAGCTTGACAAAGGACGGCGCCGCTTTAGTTTAAGTTTCTCACTCCACAAATCCTTCAAATTTCTTTGTCAGACCGAGCCTGCAAAAGGTTTTTTGTCACCCTGAGCCTGCCTGCCGGCAGACAGGCTCAGCCTGACAGAATTTATTTTTGCGGAATTCTCTTTATTCAATCAATTGCTGCTCTTTCAACTTACTGCGTACACCCATTTTTTGCAGTAAAATTCCAGTTAACACCATACCAATTGCACCAAAAGCTGTCAACCACAAAAAACCAACATCGGGCAGCCACTTTAAAAAAGATATTTTCTCATTAAAGAAAAGAAGAACAGTAAAAGCTTCTACAATAAGAGCAGCTATAAATGTTGCTGCTCCTTTAACTGATTTTACGTAAAAAGCCACTAAAAATATTCCAAGTATTACTCCATAAAATAAAGAACCAAGAACATTAACTGCTTCAATCAGGCTACGTCCTAATTGGTTTGCAAATTGCGCTATTAAAATGCAGAATATTCCCCAACCAAGCGTATAATATTTTGAAATACGATATTCATTAAGTGGCTTGTCCTTTCCGGCTATGCGCTGGTGAATATCTACTACTGTAATAGCTGCAAGGGAATTCAATGCAGCAGCGATAGAACCCCATGCCGCTAAAAAAATTATAGCAATCAATAATCCTTTCAAGCCGGAAGGCAAATGTTGTTTTACAAAAGCCAGGAAAACATAATTAGTATCATTAGTATCCTTATTGCTTACCTTTTTACTTATATTCTTAAAATATGAACGGTATGCTTCAGATTCTTTGTTTAAAAGTTTTAATTCAGTTGCAAGTGCCTGAGCAGAATTCTGCTGCTCTTTTCTCTCTGCCTGTATAAACTGCACTGCCACCTGCTGCTTTTTAACAAGCAGTGAATCATATTTAGTTTGCAACAATTGAAGAGAATCTTTATAAGAAGACTTCTTTGCATCTTCTACAAGAGTGGTGTTAAAAGATAAAGGAGCTCCGGTGAATTGATAAAATGAAAAAATCAAAACACCAATCAATAAAATAAAAAACTGCATTGGAACTTTTACCAGACCATTCATTAATAAACCAAGCCGGCTTTCCCTGTTATTTTGTGCAGTTAAATACCGCCCCACCTGCGATTGATCTGTTCCAAAATAAGAAAGGGCGAAAAAAAACCCGCCGATCAGTCCACTCCACATATTGTACCGGTCATTCCAGTCAAAACCCTTTTCCGTAACACCGGATGTAATGATATTTAACTTTCCGGCTTTACCGCCCACTTGTAAAGCATCTGTAAATCCAATGCCTTCCGGCATCAGCTTTACAACAAAAAATCCTGCTAAAAACATGGCACTAAAAATAATAATGAGCTGCAATTGTTGTGTGTATGCAACTGCTTTTGCACCACCAGCCATGGTATAAATTATTAACACGCCACCCATCACTATGTTGGTCCAAAAAATATCCCAGCCAAAAAGAGAAGAGAGAATAATGGAAGGTGCATAAATGCTGATTCCTGTAGATAGTCCCCGCTGCAACAGGAACAAAAATGAAGTCAGAGTCCTTGTTTTATTATCAAAACGTTTTTCTAAAAATTCATAAGCTGTGTAAACTTTTAACCTGTTGAAGATTGGAACAAAAGTGATACAGATAACCACCATCGCCAGCGGCAATCCAAAATAATATTGTACAAAACGCATTCCATCAGCATACGCTTGTCCCGGCCCTGAAAGGTAAGTTATTGCACTTGCCTGAGTGCCCATAATGCTTAACAAAACTAAATACCATGGCAAACTCCTGTTGGATAGAAAGTATCCGTCAAGATTTTTTGTCGTCCGGCTTTTATGCAAGCCATAAACAAGAATGGCAGTAAGTGTAAGAACGATAACAACCCAGTCTGTAGTGGTCATGAAAAATGTTTTGTTATCCAATAAAAGAACAGGATCAATATAATCAGAAACAAAATCACAAATACATACCAGTGTGCCCAGCGACGAAATAATGGAACTTTATCGTGTGGTTCTGTCATATTACATGCAACACTCGTTACAAGGGCGAGAAGCACTTACTTTCTTCTCAATAGTCCCGATGATAAAAAGCCTAGTGCTAATCCAATGATCAACCCAATATGGACTCTTTTAATTATAAAACCAATAACCAGCCCGACAATAATCAAAAAAATAAAAACTATCAGGCCACGCTGTTGGTTTGGTTGTTGAGCCATGAAATTATTTTTTCTTATTCAATGCAATTAAATTAGCTATCAGGCGATAAGCTCCCGCCACACCTGCAGGTAATTGCCTGAAAAAAACCAAACCTGTATAGGTAAAAAACCCTTTCCCATATTTGGCTACAATCAAACTTCCTTCATCACTTTTTTCTCCGGGATCATTCATAGATACTACTGTCTCAAAATTATTATCCAACTCGCTTGCATGATAAATGCTTCGCTCCTGAACCCATCCTTTAAAATCGTTATTTGTTATTTTGTTTGGATAATTCAATACCGGGTGTTCCGGCTTTAAAAATGTTACAGGTGCATTTTCATCAGAAATGCGGTTCCGGTTAATAGTAAAATTATAGGGACCAATCTTAGCCCTTACAGGTCCTATTCTATTGCTGGTATTGTATTGTACAATCAGGTTGCCTCCCTGCTCTATGTAATTCATTAGCTTGTCATAGAAATCATTTAGCCATGGATTAGTGTTATATGCCCTTACCCCGCTAATTATAGCATCAAACTGATTTAACTTGATTGTAGCAAGGTTATTATCATTAAGGATGGTAACATCATATCCCATTTGTTCTAAAGCCTGCAGCACATAGTCTCCTGCGCCTGTTATATAGCCTATTTTCTTGCCCGCGGTTTTTATTTCTTCGTTTACTACAACTACTTTATCTGTGTAGAAATAATGTGTTTTGGGAATGTAGTCGTACTCGATAACTTTTAGCGCTTTTGAAAATTTTATTTTAGAATCTGCTGATACCGAAAAAACGCCTTTTAGATCTTCCCTGTTCGGCTCGCCGGAAAATTTATTAAAAGCAGACCACGGAGCTTCCATCTCTGCACTTAGCTCGCTGACATTATTTTGTTTGATTGTTTTCAATAAAGGTTTTAATGAAATTTGCTTGCTGTTGGTAGTATTATAAGCAAAACGGGTTATTGTATCCTGTATCCAAAGGTCTGTATTGGCACCTTGCCTTATGTGAAATGATACAGGAAGTTTTTCATTATTAAAATAGCTTTGGTAAGTTATTTTCAGAGATGGTTCTATGGCAGGAATCACATTGCTTAAAACCACACTGGGCTGCACAGTAACACTTATGCGGGGTGTTACAATAACAGGATGCAATTGCTCTCCTTTTACCGGGTCCGTGTATTTGTAAAAAACACTTCTATAAGTCTCTAAGTGTAGATCATTGATAGTATAAATAAAACGAAAAGTATCTGTAGCATTTTGCGGAAGGCCAATATTATAATTGTTGTTTATCCCAAATGCAGCCCGGTTCATTCCTAAGGCTAACCAGTATGGCTGAGATGGAAGTGCGCCTTCAATTATTTTAGTGGTGTAGCTTTTGGTAAGTAATTTATTATAGGTGGTGGAGTCAAAGGTGAGTGGCTTTCTTTCTATATAGCGGTTCATTAAGCTTACCTTTGAAACATTAGCATTACTTCTGTTAACAACAGTAACATTTATTGAAAGGCTATCGCCAATAGCAGCAAATTGCTGAGGTGTAGAAACTTCAATAAATAAACCAGCACATTGTTCAATTAATGTTTGAATTGATTGGAGCTTCTCGGTTGTCGCATCATCCGTCCTAAGCTTGTACAGTTGTTTATATAAATCAATAAGCGGATCAACAGATTTCTCCGGCTGATTGATCTCAAAAGAAGATATAATTCCATTTACCTGTTGCTGAAAAGTGCTCCCATTTGAAATGCGGCTCCACGTGGTACTTACACCATCCATCAAATCCTTCACCGGTGGCTCTCCGGAAATTGTTGTAAAGTATTCTATTGCACTGCCCCTTTGCATAGGCACCCCAAATCCCTGGCTTTTATGTTGACTGCGGCTTACCGCTGCAATCTCACCATAACTTTTTCCCAATACTGCATTATATGCACCAACATCTACTTTTAGTTGATCTTCTCTTGTTTGATTATTTCCTCCAAAGTTGAATGTATTCCATAAAAGGCGTTTGGCCTTCCATGGCGTTAATCCATATTCAAACTGATCTTTAAACCGGGTGGAATCTGCTGCGGCCGTAAAACCTTCACTTGCGAGTATAGCAGAAGCCGTGTGATGTCCATGCCCACCCTCACCCGTGGTAGGAAACCGGCTTATAATCACATCAGGCTTAAATTTGCGTATTACCCAAACTACATCATACAGAATTTTTTCTTTACCCCATTTGTCAAAAGTTTCTTCGGGGCTTTTAGAAAACCCAAAATCATATGCCCGGGTAAAAAACTGCTCTGCACCATCAATTCTTCTTGCCGCCAGCAATTCCTGGGTTCGAATTAATCCTAATTCAATTCCCTGTTCATTGCCAATGAGGTTTTGCCCGCCATCACCGCGGGTTATAGATAGATAGCCGGTACGGTAATGCTTTTCTTTTGCGAGGTAGGTAAGCAGTCTTGTATTTTCATCATCAGGGTGGGCTGCAATATACAATACTGAACCCAGCACATTAAGCTTACGCAGTGACTGATAAATTTCAGCGGAGCTTAATTGGGTTTGCTGAGAAAATGAACTTTTAAAAATGAAAAAAAATAAAAATAGCAGGCACGTCCTTCTCATCCAGTAAAATTATCCAACGAATATAACAGTTGAACCAACAAGCCAAAACTGTTTCTATAATTTATAACATCCCATATACAAATTAGGTTAACACTGCCCACTATCAACTGTCAACTACCGACAATTATCTACTCTACTGTCCTACCAAAAAAACAGCATTACAAAACATTAATTTTCCATTCTCCCAAAAGCTGCGAAACATCAGGTTATCCACTAAATAGGTAATACTTCCTCTACCCATCTCCTGTGTGCCAAATAACAAACCATCCTGCAACCGCCTGCTTAATTTAGAACCAACAAAACCCGCCACTTGCCTGTTCTTTTTCAACACACCTACATTCCAACCTCCTTCTTTTATGAATTCAAATATATTATCATCCTGTTTCAGCGTATAATAATAATTAGGATACCCAAATGCAAGAGGATGGGTATTATCCAGCTCTACTCTGAAAATGGATCCGGGTGTAATGGTTGGAATAAAATCACGTTCACGGTTTTCATATTTTCTTAATGCCTCATAGGCAATTCTTGCATCGCTGGAATCGTCTTTTTTTGATTTTATGGCCGACCATTCCATTTTGGATAATTGTGTAACAGCACTTTCTAACGCAACTACATTCCCTCCCCCGGATATCCAGCTCCTGAATTGGTCTGCAGAAGCTTTATCGTTTAAAAACCGGTAATTACCATCTGGCATGATAATCACATCATAACTTTTCCAGTCCATTCTTCCGATGTCGTTAAGGTTAATCAACGTAATTGGATAATCAAGTGCCTGGTCAAAGAAATGCCAGATCTCCCCTGCTGCATTTGCGCTCACTCCTTCACCGGTAAGCAATGCAAGCTTTCTGTTTTTCAATGGCAACACCTTTGAGCTTCCGAAATCGTAGCCTTTCTCAACAAAGCCTGTGCTTAATGCTGTTAGCTGAACATTATTTGTATTGGCTAACTGCCTGACTGTTTCCCATAAATTTGGTAAGAACTGATTACTTGTTCTAAGAATTACAATGGCACCACGTTCAAATGACTGACCGCCAACATCAAATGCATTCTCAGTAAACCGAAGCTTAATTCCTTTTTGCATTAATTGCGAAAGAAATTTTGCACTTGCCACGCTGTTCCAATGAAATGCATAGCCATAAGGCGCTGCAGCAGGATTATTGATGGCAGCAGGAATAATATCAGAACTACTAATAGCTATTGGCTGGTTGCTTGCATACGCTTTAACTCCATACGCATACGGCAGCGACCATGCAGTAATATCGTAGGTGGCTGAATCTACAACCAACGTATTTGGTTCAAACAAAACTTTTACTAATGCACTTCTTGATTGTACGGAAGGAATAATGATATCTGTTGCAGTAATGTTGAATGATTCATTTTTACCGTTATCATAATTAAAACCTCTTAAGGTTGTTGCCCGGCCTGAGCCAAACTTAATATTATTTTTCCGTAAAAGATTTAATAAGGCATTTACTTTTTCTGCATCTCTCGAATCGTTTTTTATAATGTAAGATTTATATTCTCCAACTCCGCCGGATACTGCAGTTTTATAATAATTCCCAAATTCAGACACAAGCTTTTGTGCATTTTGAGAAGCTACTTCCAATGTACTTAATGATGTGGTAAAGTGATGCGTAGCTCTGTCCAGCAGTGTTAGTGTATCTCCCTCGTCTGTAATAGCAGCAGCTCCGCCAGCGGGCCCTCCCGCTTGTTCATAAGTCATGCCGATAGAACCATTATAGGTGGGATATGTATCACCATATGAGGGATATAAAAGATCAAATATTTCCCGTGTAAAATACAGCCACCCCTGCTCATCAAAATATCTTGCATGATTTCTGCCAATAACTGTTTGAAAATCCCGCTGCCACTTTGTAATTACCTCGTGGTATGGCTGTGCCGCCGGTGCAAAGTAGTATGGTTGATTAACTCCCTGCTCATGAAAATCAACGTGTATATGCGGCAGCCATTGATTGTATAATTTGATGCGGTGCTGGCTTTCTATTTGCGTTTGCCAAGCCCAGTCACGATTCAGGTCAAAGTTGTAATGGTTGGTACGGCCACCGGGCCATGGTTCCCTGTGTTCCCTTCCGTCTAACTGCGGATTATATTTTTTTCCCGATACGGAATGAAACCAGTTTACATACCTGTCTCTGCCATCGGGATTCAAACATGGATCAATAACGACAACGGTATTATTTAACCACTGCTTTGTTCTGGTATCAGCAGGATCAACTAATGAATATAAAGTCAATAGCGATGCTTCCGACGAAGATGTTTCATTTCCATGAACATTATAACTAAGCCACACAATTGCAGGAGCATTAGCAATAGTACCTCCAGTTTTATCGTCCGCCTGTTGAGCCAGCCTTAAGTTATTTATACGTATATTTTCTAAATTAGAAATATTGGATGCATTGGAAATGTAAGCAACCATCAGAGGGCGGCCCTCGTATGTTTGCCCATACTGCTGTAATTTCATCATTGATGGAACAGAGGCTGCAACATGCCTGTAATATTCTATTAACCTGTAATGTGGAGTATAACGACTTCCGATCTTATATCCTAAAAACTCGTCAGGTGATTGTAGTTGCGCAAAAACACAAGGCACAATAAAAAGAATAACAGAGAAAAACAGAGAAATTCTTTTGTACATAGTTCAACATTTAAAGCAGCAATTTAAGAATAGAAGACAGAATTATTTAAATTAGGTCAGTTGTTTGTTGAATATCTGAACGATAATGGTGAGGAATCAAGAGAAAATTTTTTCCTATAAAAGGGATATCCCAGGAGAATCTCCAAATCATAAACTGTTTATCTTCGCCACAAAACAAACACTGATGAACCTGCATGAATACCAGGCGAAAGAATTGCTGAAAAAATACAATGTTCCGGTACAGGAAGGATTTGCCTGCAGTACTCTCCATGAAGCAGAAGAAGCATATCGTTCTATTAAAACGGAATATGGCAGCTCATTTGCCATTATTAAAGCACAGATACATGCAGGTGGCCGTGGTAAAGGCAAAATAAAAGAAACAGGTGTCAATGGAGTAAAAGTGGCAAAGTCCCTGGAACAGGTAACTGAGTTTGCAACTAAAATTTTGGGTGGCACACTGGTTACTGCGCAGACAGGTGAAGCAGGAAAAGTAGTGAACAAAATTTATGTAGCTCAGGATATGTATTACGACGGACCAACTCCACATAAAGAATTTTACCTGTCTATCTTATTAGATCGTACAAAAGGACAAAATGTAATTATGTACAGCACAGAAGGTGGAATGAACATTGAAGAAGTAGCGCATAAAACTCCTGATAAAATATTTAAAGAATGGGTGCATCCTTCGGAACGTTTACAACCTTTCCAGGCAAGGAAGATTGCGTTTAACTTATGCCTGAAAAGTGCAGCATTCCGAAACATGGTAAAATTTGTTACCGACCTGTACCATGCTTACGTATGCCTGGATTGCAGCATGCTGGAAATAAATCCCTTGTTTAAAGCAACGGATGATAAAATTATTGCAGTGGATTGCAAAATGAACTTAGATGATAATGCTTTGATGCGCCACCCTGACCTTGCAGCACTGCGTGATGTTAGCGAGGAAGATCCTACAGAAGTAGAGGCAGGAAAACATAATTTGAATTTTGTAAAGTTAGATGGCAATGTTGGATGCATGGTAAATGGCGCCGGGCTTGCAATGGCAACTATGGATATGATTAAACTTAGCGGCGGCGAACCTGCTAACTTTTTAGATGTTGGCGGTACGGCTAATGCCCAAACTGTGGAAGCTGGTTTTAGAATTATATTAAAAGACCCTAAAGTAAAAGCAATACTCATTAATATTTTTGGTGGTATAGTGCGTTGCGACCGTGTAGCGCAAGGTGTGATTGATGCTTATAACAATATGGGCAATATCAATATCCCTATCATTGTTCGCCTGCAAGGAACAAATGCAGAAGAGGCAAAGGAGTTGATTGACGAAAGCGGGTTAAGAGTACAAAGTGCCATTTTGCTGAGTGAAGCTGCGAAGTTGGTAAACAGGGCAGTTGCTGCAGCCTGATATTCTTTACACATAAACGCAATGACTGCACAATGGTATCTGTTGAGCAACAAATAAACATTCGTACTATTCAGCCACAGGATAATTCTGCACTTGCTAATGTTGTTCGCAGCACTTTAAAGGAATTTGACGCCAATCATCCTGGTACGGTGTATTACGACCCCACCACTGATAATTTGTTTGAACTATTTCAAGAACCGAGATCTGTTTATTATGTAGTAGAAAAGGAGAACACAATTGTTGGAGGAGGTGGAATATTTCCATCACAGGGCCTTCCGCCGGATACATGCGAATTAGTAAAAATGTATTTGCTTCCGTATGCAAGAGGAATAGGCTTAGGGAAAATACTGATAGAAAAATGCATAGCATTTGCAAGTGAAGCGGGTTATCAATTTATCTATCTGGAAACAATGCCGGAGTTAAAAAAAGCATTAAGCATATATGAGAAATTTGGGTTTCAATTTATTGATCAGCCAATGGGCAACACCGGCCATTATGGTTGTGAGTTATGGATGCTGAAAAGGTTACCCCCCAGAAGGGGAGGATTACGAATTACATTTTGATATCAAAAAGGCCCCCTGCAGATAGATAGCAATTTCATTTTCAATTAATCTTACTTAGGAATCCTGTCACTTTTCTACTTCGTAAACAGAACTAAATAAATAAACTCTTTTTGTTCCGACTTCTATACATCTGTATCTTTTTCGTAACCTTTCCCCTTTTATAAAAACTTTACCATCGCTGGTTTTAAATAATTCCCCTTCAGCTATGGATTCCACAAATACAAACCCATTACTACGACTATCGTAATTCTTTAAAACTTTTAAAAGGTATTCATCTGCACAACTGGTGGCAGCAGGATTGGTAAGTGATCTTAGCAATGCATGTTCTATATCTGCAGGAAACACCTCCTGTGTAACAAATTGTTCCAGCAGCTTTCCAAAAATATGCTTCCACTCTTTGCCATGGGAAAAAACCTTATTTCCGAACTTTTCAAAGGTCAGCAGGTGGGCTAATTCGTGTAGTAAAGTAATAAGGAATGAATATTTGTTGAGACTGCCGTTAACACTAATTCTGTGGTTGTAATTTGTTGTGCGATGACGGTAATCTCCAAGGATACTCTTTCTGTTCTGTGCAATAGTTAAATGTACATGATAAAACTTCAGGTAGTTCAGTACTGCATCATATGTGTCAGGCGGTAAAAATTGTTGAAGATGTGAGATAGGTGCTTCTTTTTTACCCATTTGCTTTTTGTTGCTTCAGCAATTTGCTTAGTACGGAAACTTCCATAAAAGTATAGATCAAATAAAGAGCCATACAAATAAAAAGTGCCGGTTTATTCACGTTGCTTTTATACTTAGCTATATAAATAAAAGCAACAATGAAACAGAGAAACAACTTCACCATTATACTACCCATAATAGTACGTACAAATACATTCGGATTGGAAGATTTTAAGCTTTGGCTTGCAACAATGTAGGAAGCCATCGTAATTAAAAAAATAATTATGTTGCCTATCCCAAGCACAGTTGTATCAAGGTTCCATTCATCCGCCTGTCCAAAGCCACTGATTGAAAAAGCATTTACAATTATAAATAAAAAAATCAGTAGGAAGAAAGGTTTAAACCTATTTTGTGTCATTACCCGGTCTTTTGGAAGTTTCTTTAATCAGCCTGTAGATCATCATAAATAAAACTATAAATGGCAGAAACCAGATGAAAAAGGGAATAGATATACGGAGCCATTTATCTGCTTTATAACCAATAAATACAGCAATGCCAAGGGATACAAATATTTGCATTCCCAGACCTGCGTATTTCATTAAATCACTGTTTTTACTTTGCTCCTGCCTGCGCATCAACACCATTCATTTGTACAATATTTGCCTGTGCCCCCATCTGGCACTGCCCGTTAAAAGTGGCTGTGGGGTCAACCTGCACTTTGCTGGCAGTTATATTGCCCTGAACATTGCATTCACCCCTTAATTGCAATAACTCCGATACAGTAATGTTCCCCAATACTTTTCCTGTAACATCAGCACAGGCTCCTTCAATATTTCCTTCTACAAAGCCGGTTGGCCCTAGGATAATTTTTGAAGAACTCATGATATTGCCGTGGACAGTGCCATCAATGCGCAGATCATGATCGCTGGAAATATTCCCATTAAGAGTGGTACCCGGGCTGATTAATGTTGCGGCATTGGAATTGCTGATTGGTCGTTCACTTACGACAGCAGTTTTTTCTTTGTTGTTGAACATATTGGTAATTTAATCGTTACTAAACTCTGTTTGGGGTATCTGGATTTGGGTAGTATCTAAATTAATGGGCACATCGCCACTCAAAACTCTTTTAATACCATCAATATATTGCGCCTGATAGCTTACCTGTTTTTCAAGAGAATCGGTTACATATTTTAATTGCCTGTATTCCCTGCCAATTTTTGCACTTCCATATCCAGGAATGTAGTATTTAAGCGGTGTAAATACTATTAAAGCCGCAGTTAATCCCACCAATAATACAAAAATGGTACTAAGTGCTACGTACACACTCATCCTGGAAAGACGAAAGGTAACAACTTCTTCGTATGTATCATCATTCATTACAACAAGCCGGTAGCGGTTTCGCAAACGCTTTAAGGTATTTCCGGCGTCCAATTTAACCATACAACACTGTTTTTGATAAAGGTAATAAAGGCTCCTGAAATGCAGGAACTACGCCTTTTCAAGGTGAAATTTTATACTAACTTTCATACTAAAATTGCTGGAATTTAGTTTATACAGTTTAGTTTGCGCTTTAATGCATAGAAGAAGACATATTTGTTTTACCTTGTTTTTTTTAATTACAAGTTGCGTTATTCTCCCGGCAAAGGCACAGCTCGGCTTTGAGTTAGATATAAAAAAGCCAAAATCCTTTGAAGATAGAGAATTAAAAGCAGAAAAAACAGGTGAAAAAAAATTTACAGTCCCACGCCGGGTGATGCAAAGCATTACCACACATTACAATTACTTTTTTAATGCCAGTACCAGGCTTAACGAAATAATCGAAAGAGCAAAAGCATCACATAAAGATGACTATGCTACATTACTTCCGTTTTATAATTACTCTTTATTAACTACTACAAGCGATAGTTCTGAACTGGACTCTGTTATTCATAAATCCAAAACAGGCATTGTTTTGCACGATCTCCGGAATGACTGGATTGATGATCTTTACCTTCTTTGGGGCGCAGCCTATTACCTGCAACAGCAATATGATTCCGCCTATCAAATGTTTCAGTTTATAAATTATGCATTTGCCGAAAAAGAAAAGGATGGTTATTATAAATATATAGGCAGCCGCCTGGATGGGAACAATGCACTAAGTATTGCTACACCTGAAAACGAAAGTTTATTAAAAAGAATAATTTCTGATCCGCCAGGCAGGAACAATGCGTTTATATGGCAGATACGTACACTCATCCAGGGCAATGCAATGCCCGAGGCTGGTAGTTTAATTGCAACTCTAAAAAATGACCCTAATTTTCCCGGGCGGTTACATGCTTCTTTAGAAGAAGTACAAGCACTTTGGTTTTATAAACAAAGGAAATGGGACAGCGCAGCTACGCATCTGGTAAATGCATTAGGAGTAGCAAATTCGCAACAGGAAAAAGCAAGATGGGAGTTTCTTGCTGCACAATTATATGAAAGAGCCGGTTTAACTGAACAAGCTGAAAAATTTTATACAAAATCCATAAGCCATACAACAGATCCTGTAATGGATATTTATGCGCGGCTTAATCTAATACGAATTAATAAGGCAGGAGGTGAAAAGTATATTGATGAGAATATTGCCACTCTCTTAACCATGGTAAAAAGAGATAAGTACTCTGATTACAGGGATGTAATTTATTCCATGGCTGCACAAATGGAACTGGAGCGAGGTAATCTGTTTAAAGCACAGGAATATCTGGTAAGAGGTGCAAGATATAAAAATACAAACGTCGCAGTTGGCAACAGAACATTTATGCAGTTGGCAGATCTTTATTTCTCGCAGAAAAAATATAAAGAAGCCGCAGCTTTGTATGATAGTGTTCGCATAGAAAATTTTACAGATGAAGAAGTGCTAAGGGTAACGGCAAGAAAAGAAATGCTGGCTAAGGCAGTGAAGTATATTAATACTATCGAACGCCAGGATAGCTTGCAACGGATTGCTGCATTACCGGAACAGGAACGTACCGCACATATCAAAAGCTTAGTTCGTCAGCTTCGCAGGCAGCAAGGCTTAAGGGAAGAAGATGCTACTACCACAGCCTCAACTCTGCCAACAGCTTTTGAGGAAAAAAAAGGAGAATGGTATTTTTACAACGCTCACTTAAAAAAGCAGGGGGCAGCAGTTTTCAAGCAAGTTTGGGGCGACCGCCCGAATGTAGATAACTGGCGCAGGTTTTCAGATGTAACAGCGCAATTACGAAATAATTCCCCAAATAACACCCGTGGTAATCCTCCCTCACCAGCAACTGTAACTGTTTCACCGAGCTTTGATGCTTTAGTAAGCATGCTGCCTTTAACTCCTGAACAATTGCAGGCATCCAATGATTCTATCCGAAATGCATTGTATGCATTAGGTACTATGTATATAAATGATCTGGAAGATTATTCTTCTGCAATTAACACTTTTGAAGAATTACGCAATCGCTTTCCCCAGACCGATAATGCGGCACAGGTATTATTTAATCTTTATTATAGTTATAATAAAACTGGTGATGCAGCAAAAGCAGCCCAGGTAAAAAAAATACTAGCGGAGAAGTATGCCGGCAACCGTTATGCTGCAATTGTTATTACAGGCACAGACCCTGCTGCTGTAAAAACATCTCCCGAAATAACTAAAGAATACGAGCGGATTTATGACCTTTTTTTGGAAGGAAACTTTGCAGAAGCCAGGCTGCAAAAGCAAAGAGCTGATGCTATGTATCAAATCAATCGGTGGTCGCCACAATTGCTTTATATAGAAGCTGTGTACCATACAAAACAAAGGGAAGACAGTATTGCAAAACAAATTCTTACCACACTGATACAGCAAAATGCAGGCAGCCCTTTAGCAGCAAAAGCAGCAAACCTGGTACAGGTGCTTAACCGTCGTAAACAAATTGAAGATGAACTAACTGCATTGCAAATAGAACGTCCTGCAGAAGAAGTAATTATTCAGCGGGATGTAATTCGTAAAAAGGATGTTGCAGCCGATACCAGAACGCCTGTACTTACTGTAAACAAACCTGTTACAAAAAAGGTAGTAGATACCGTTGTAAGAAAGCCAGTGGGTCCTGCAGCATTATATACATTTAATAGCGAACTGCAGCATTATGCGGTTGTTGTCCTCAACAAGGTAGATGTAATATTTGGCAATGAAGCAAAGAATGCATTCCTGCGTTACAACCGCGAAAAGTATTATAATCAACCATTGCAGGTGAATTTGGATAACCTCAATACAGAAAACAAATTATTATTAATTGGAGCATTCATAAATGCACAAACAGCAGTTGAATATGTTCAAAAAGCAAAACTTCTTGCAGGCCGGGAAATAGTTCCATGGCTTAAAGGCGAGAAGTATTCTTTTACAATCATTAGTGAGGATAACCTTGCAGCTTTAAAATCAAATACAGATATAATAATATACAAGAAGTTCCTGGAGCAATACTTACCCGGTAAATTTTAAAACTGCTGGTTTTACGCTATTTTATAGCTTTGGAAAATATTTTGGTGAAATAATATCCTCATGAAAAAAGTTCAAAAAAAGAAAATTATACAAGCCCGAAGTAGCAACAAGGTTTTTTGGGCTGTTTTCCTGAGTGGTTTGGGATTGTTCGTTTTGATCATATTGCTGGCCACCTTTGGTGTTTTTGGCAAAATGCCTTCCCTAAAACAATTGGAAAATCCCAGTATCCTGCAATCATCCGAAGTTTTTGCTGAGGATGGCACTCTAATGGGCAAATACTACCGTGAACGTGGAAACCGCAGCAATGTTGATTACAGGGATATTTCCCGGCATGTAGTAAATGCTTTGGTAGCTACAGAAGATGAACGTTTCCACAACCATTCAGGCATTGATTTTAAATCTACCCTAAGAGCTATTTTTCTGCTAGGCAAAGAAGGTGGTGGAAGTACCATTACACAGCAGCTTGCAAAGACATTACTTGCACAGGGAAGTAGAAATAAAGCATGGCGTGTAATTGAAAAAATAAAAGAATACATTATAGCAATAAGGCTTGAAAGAAATTTCACTAAAGAAGAAATCATTGCTTTGTATTTAAATGCTGTTCCTTATGGAGATAATATTTATGGCATACGCAATGCATCCCGCACCTTTTTTCAAAAAGATGCTGATAGATTAAAGACAGAAGAAGCAGCAGTACTGGTAGGTATGCTAAAAGGCAATTATCTATATAACCCGCGGGTTAATCCAAAAGCTGCAATGGACCGCCGGAATATTGTTTTGGGGCAAATGGAAAAAAACGGTTACGTCACTTCTTCAGAGGCTTTAAAACTAAAAAATCTTCCGATAAAGTTGAATTACAAAAAACTGGATGAAAATACCGGGTATGCTCCTTATTTCCGGGAAGTTCTCCGGGACGAAGTTAAAGAAGCACTGAAAGACCTGCAAAAATCAGATGGCGAACCTTACAATATATATGATGACGGGCTAAAGATATATACTACTATTAACCCGCGAATGCAGGAATATGCAGAGGAAGCTGTTGCACAGCAAATGCCTGTTTTACAAAAATTATTAAACAGACAAGGCAACATCAGAACCGGTAAAGTTTGGAAAGAACATACAAATGTTTTAGAAGCTGCTATGAAAAACAGTGAGAGGTGGGAAAACTTGAAATTAGAAGGTTATAACGATGCAGATGCAAAAAAAACTTTTTATGAAAAAGTGCCTATGCGAGTGTTTGCATGGAATGCAAAACGGGAAAAAGATACAGTAATGACACCATGGGATTCCATTAAATATCATCGTCAAATGCTGCAAACTGCATTTATGGCGATGGATCCTGTAACTGGTGAGGTGAAAGCATGGGTAGGCGGAATAAATTTCAAAACTTATAAATTTGACCACGCTAACATAAAAACACAAAGGCAGGTTGGCTCTGCAATTAAGCCTTTACTGTATTGCCAGGCTATGGAAGAACGCGGCTTTACAGCAGAAACGCCTGTGGTTGATGTGCAGCAAAATTTTGGTGGCGACAGATTGGTACCTGCAACAGGTAAAACGTGTACCGGACGTACTGTAACTATGGCATCTGCACTTGCATGGTCCCGCAACTGCGCAACTGCCTATATAATGAAGCAGGTGGGGCCGGTTCAGTTTTCTAATTTTTTGGCGCAGCTAAATATTCCTACAAAAATAGCACCTCATCCTGCAAATGCCTTAGGAGCCTGTGATTTATCATTGTACGAAATGTTATGGGGTTACTCCATTTTTCCCGGGCATGGATTTTCTACAAAACCAAACTACATCAGCCGCATTGAAGACCGCAATGGCAATGTTATTAAGCGGTTTGATTACAGCCAAAACCGCAAAGAAGCAGTGAGTGAAGTTACTGCCTACAATATGGTAAAACTAATGGAAGGACCTGTAACCCAGGGAACTGCACAAGGTCTTAAACAACGCCTTGGCGCAGTTGAGATGGGTGGAAAAACAGGTACTACTAATGATAATGCTGATGCCTGGTTTATTGGTTATGTACCCCAACTATTAGCCGGAGCATGGATTGGATGCGATGACCGTTTTATACGCATTGAAAGTTCCCAGGGTTTTGGCGGGCTGGCAGCACGACCCATCTGGGAAGCATTCTTTAAAAAAGTATATGCAGATAAATCTTTAGGCATAGATAAACAATCAGTGTTTGCGAAACCTGCTGAATTGCTGAACGAAATCAATAGTGCTGATATCTCCAGCATTATTGAGACCGAACCACCTCCGGGTGCAGAAGGTGAAAATATAGGTGTTGGAGATGCAGATGACTATGGTGTTGATACAAGTCACGAATACATTGGCCCCGAATCAAAGGCTCCGGTGGATGAGAATGCTTCAGAGAAAGCTCAAAAAGAACCAAACAAAGATACTTCTGCTAAAAAGGCTCCAAAAATTGGTGAATCTGCTAACAAGCCTGAAGAAAAGAAAAAGAGAAACATTTTGAAAGAAATATTTGGCAAAAAAGAAGAAAAGAAAAATGATTATTGAATTAATACACTTTTGACATTTAAATAAAGCGCTTTTCAGCGCTTTATTTCTACAGTTGTTTGTGATCCTTGCACATCTAACATGTAATAGTATATCCTATTGCTGAGGTAGGTCCACTGTTTTTACAGGTTGCTCTTTTCTTTTCCCAACAACACCCGCTATGCCAATGCTATTGAAAAAATGATAGGCAGCACTCTCCTGGGTTAATGCCACACGATATTGGGAATTGAGCAATAAAGCTGCTTCGTTAAAGAAATTAAACTTCAGACCTAAGCCAAGAGGTATGAAAGCTCCGGATTTTTTATTATACCTGCTGGCGCCTATACCCAAATTAATAAAAGGAGTAAAAAAATATTTATCGGAAAGCAATTTAAAATGTACAGAAGCATCCGCTTCTAAAAGAAATTTGTCCGAAGAACCTGAAAACTGATTAGGTAACGGAACGTCAGTAAAAGAACCTGCAAGTGTGCCCGCGAAATCTATATTATTTCTTAAGCCCTGGTAGTAGCTTAAAGCAATACCTGGGGACATCTCCCTAAACTTTGCAATTTGCTTATCCCGCACAACTGCAGTTAACGAAGTACTGCGAATACGCTGTGCTGTAGCATAATCGTTTAAAAAAAAACTGATCCCAACAGAAGGTGGCCGGACATAATCACGATCTTGTGCAAAGATGGCCGGAGCAGATAACACTGACATTATCAGGCACATCAGAGATTTCTTCATAACAAGGTAGTTTGGGTTCATCTGTAAACAAAAATAAAGGCTCTGTTGTAAAAATCTAAATTTATTTATACATACCTGTGGATACATATAAACACTATATTTTGGGCTTTAATTTACCCAAATCTTCTACCCGTACTTGTGTTAACCCACGTTTAATATAACCTAATTGTTGTGCTGCAATACGACTAAGGTCCACCACCCGCTTGTTGGCCGGGTGCATGCGATCATTCACCTCAACTATAACGCTTCGGTTATTCCTCACGTTGGTTACACGAATCCATGTACCCAATGGCAAAATATTACATGCTGCTGTATGTTTCCCGGGATGGTATACATCCCCATTGGCTGTTTTGCGCCCAATAAATTTGTCCGCATAATAACTTGCTACACCAAACAAACTTTTGATTTTCTTTTTCTTTTTACGGTCTGGCTGGTCAACAGTTACCTTCCGGGTTTGATCTTTTGTGACCGATTGTGCAGCTATAATACTGATACAGGTTATACAAATAAAGAAAAGAATAAACAGACAGCGCATAAACTGTTTTTAATCAGAAATTGCAACAGTTGTAAGTCAAATATACTAAACGGAAATGTTTGCATGCAATAAGTAATTACACATTCCTTACTATTCTGGGAGTCCTCTGCTCCATTAGCATCAAATCTGCCAGCACAATTGCTGTAACTGCTTCCACAACGGGTGGCACGCGCAATGCAATGCACAAATCATGGCGACCTTTTACAGAAAATTCTTCTAACTGGTTGGATTCCCAACTCCATGATTCCTGCTTTTTTGGTGTAGAGGAGGTTGGCTTTACCACTACACGAAACAGAACATCATTACCGTTGGTTAATCCACCAACAAGACCACCTGCATTATTCGTTTTTGTTTGCCCGCTACTGTCCGTAATGGCATCATTGTGTTCGCTTCCGAACATTTTAGCTGCTAAAAACCCGGCACCGAATTCTATGCCCTTAATAGCAGGTATTGCAAATATTGCATGGCTTAGCAACGATTCAACAGAATCAAAAAAAGGCTCCCCCAAACCGACCGGCAACCCTGTGATTCTACATTCAATAATACCTCCCACAGAATCTTTTGCATCTATTGCTTTTTGAAGTCCTGCCTCAATATCCTTTTCACCCCCAACTTCAATAAGTTTTGCAGAGATATTTATCCCCTTCCATTGATCAGCAGTATTAATTATATAACCGGGAGTTTCTTCATGCTGCTCCCCCCTCTCTTTTGGAGAGGGGCCGGGGGTGAGGTTTAGTAGCTTTTTTGCAACTATACCAGCTGCTACAATGCCTAATGTAAGCCTGCCGCTGAAATGCCCGCCGCCGCGGTAGTCTTCATGACCTCCAAACTTTTTATTTGCTACAAAATCAGCATGTCCAGGTCGTGGAATGGAACGTTGCTTTTCATAATCTGAAGAACGAACATTGCTATTTTGGAAAGTAATAGTAAGTGGTGTGCCTGTTGTTTTATTATTAAATATACCGCTGCAAAAAACAGGAATATCTTCTTCGGTACGGGGAGTAGTGCCTTTACGGGTTCCGCCTTTGCGTCGCTCTATGTCCTCTGAAAAATCTACTTCGGTTAAAGGCAGACCTGCAGGACATCCATCAATGGTTACTCCCACAAAAGGCCCATGTGATTCACCAAAAATTTGCACTCTAAATATCCGTCCAAATGAATTCATCAGATATAAATTTAAATCCAATAATTCGAATCAAAAACATCTCCGAAACTGGTTTCTTCTTCTCTGACGTTAGCATTCAGTTTTTTCAAATCTTCAAAAAAATTGGGATATGACTTTCTAACAGCAATTGAATTTCGAATGTATACTGTGCCATTAGTTTTTAATCCTGCAACAGCACAAGCCATTGCAATGCGGTGATCATTATGAGAAAAAATATCAGTGGTCGGTATTTCTTTAACTCCTTTTATTATCATTGAATCGTCCTCAACTGTGATTATAACGTTCATTTTCCTAAACTCTTCCTGTAGCGAAATTGCCCGGTTGCTTTCTTTGTGCAACAAACGGCTTACCCCCATTATTGTTGAAACTCCCTCGCAATGTGCTGCCAATGCAACCAATGGAGGAAAGAGATCAGGGCAATCAGTTGCATCAAATGTAAAAGCTTGAAGAGCTGATTCAGCAATGTTAATGGCATCATCTTTCATTTCAAATTTTGCACCTGCCTGACGCAACACATCCAAAATTGATTTGTCTCCCTGCACAGAATTCATCTTTAATCCGCTTACAGTAATATCTCCTGCAATCGCACCCGCAACCAATAAAAAAGCTGCATTGCTCCAGTCTCCTTCTATCGTGTAGTTGAAAGGTTGATCAGTTGAATAGTTGATTAGCTGACCCTTGAAATAGAATGTATCGTAATCATCATTTTTCGGAATTTGCAAATGAAATTCCTCTAATATCTCCAATGTCAAATCAACATAAGGCTTACTTTTCAGATTGTTTACAGTAATAGTTACATTTTCTGCATCAGCCGCAGAGTATGCAAAAAACAATCCAGTCAAAAATTGTGAAGATAATGAACCATCAATTGTAATATCTTTCGGCTGCAGCGGACCTTCAATCGTTAAAGGTAAAAACCCCTTATTGCTTTCACACTCCACATTCAATAGTGGAAAAACAGTGTCAAAAAATTTCAATGGGCGATTAAGTAAACTGCCGCTGCCGGTGATTGTAATCTCTTTATCTGCAAGTGCAGCAATTGAACTAAACATGCGTACTGACAAACCGCTTTCGCCACAATTTATTTCATTGCTAAGCGGGTTAATTCCATCACTTGAAATGACAACAGCGTCATTCCTGTATTCAACTATTGCTCCTAATTGCTGAATAATATTTAATGCAGCTTTGTCATCCGCAGAAGTTCCGGGGTTATGCAGAATTGTTTCTCCCCCTTTTATCAATGCCGCTGCACAGGCACGTTGCATAGCACTCTTAGATGGAGGTGCCTTAATCGTTCCGTTTAATTTAGATGGTGAAATAACTGCCTGCATCAAAGAAACTTGTACAATTTTTCTAAAGAAATTTTCTGCACTATTCCTTTACCAATTTTTTCCAGCAAAACAAAATTGATCACCTCAGAATCCCTTTTTTTATCAGCCACAAGTGCCTCTAAAACTTTTCGTTTATGATAGTTAGCTTCAACAGGTAAGTGATATTTTTCCAGCAGAGAGATAACTCTATGCCCCTGTCTGAACGAAGTAAATTTCTCAGAAAGCTTAGCGGCGAATGCAATTCCAATTGATACAGCCTCTCCATGCAATAAATTATATTGTTTCTCTAGCGCATGACCTAATGTATGCCCAAAGTTCAAAAGCCTTCTGTCTCCCGATTCAAACTCATCTTGTTGTACTGTTTTTGTTTTTAGCAAAGCATTGCGCCTGATCAGCTTTTGTAAAGCAGTTTTATTTTTCTGATAATACTTCAATGAATGTTGCTCTAACTCTTTGAACATTGTCGCATCTTTAATTGCAGCATGTTTAATAATTTCAGCAAACCCGTTCCACCACTCTTTCCGCGGTAATGTTGGTAAGAAACTAACATCGTATAACAAAAATTGCGGCTGGTTAATAGCTCCAATAACATTCTTATAAATATCATAGTTAATTCCGTTCTTGCCCCCGATAGCGGCATCCACCATACCCAAAAGAGTAGTTGGCACAAAACCAAAATTAATTCCACGCATAAAAACCGAAGCCACATAGCCTGTAATATCTGTTACTACTCCTCCCCCAACACCAACTAAAGTTGTTTGCCTGTCTGCATTCAGCGTTATTAATTGTTCAACAACAGAATCAACTGTAGTTTGTATTTTATATTGCTCACCGGGTTTTAGTACAATTGTATTCCAGCCTTTCAATTTTTTTTTATGAAGCTGAAAAATGTTTTCGTCTGTAATTATCACGGATCCTTTTACAGAAGTAAGCTTATTTAAATGCATAAACCCGGTGCCGAAAAAATAATTGACCGTTTTGTGCCGGAACTTAAATTTCTGATGATGCATCAGCTATTGAAAACTTTTGTTTGATGATTAATACTTTCCATGTGCACCGCGTCGAAATATTTTGTAATAAACTCTTTACTTAATCCGAGCTTTTCTCCTTTTTTACAAGCCCTGTCTAAAATTTCATTCCAGCGATTGGTTTGCAAAATAGTTATGTTATTTTCTTTTTTGTATGAACCAATATTTTCGGCAAGCTTCATCCTGTGACTCAGTAATTGCATCAATTCATCATCTAAATGATTTATTTGATTACGCAATTCATTCAAGGCCGCATGAAATGCTTCAGAAGGAATATCCTCTCTTCGCCAAATAATATTATCAAGCATCTCCGCTAACTGCTCCGGCGTTACCTGTTGCTTTGCATCACTCCATGCTTTATCCGGATCAATATGGCTTTCGATCATCAATCCGTCATAGTCCAGGTCAATAGCTTTTTGTGCAACATCCGGTAAAATATCTCTGCGTCCACAAATGTGTGACGGATCATTAATCATCATCATTTCCGGATATCTTCTTTTCATTTCAATTGCCAAATGCCACATTGGTGCATTTCGATATTCCGTATTTCCATACGAGCTAAATCCGCGGTGTATCAATCCAATTTGTTTGATACCTGCCTTAGCAACACGTTCCACTGCGCCAATCCATAATTCCAGATCCGGATTAACAGGATTTTTTATCAGCACCGGAACGGTTACACCACGCAATGCATCCACAACTTCCTGCACACAAAAAGGATTCACAGTTGTTCGGGCACCAAGCCAAAGCACATCCACATCAAAATGCAGTGCATCCTCAACCTGCTTGGTATTTGCCACTTCAACTGCAACGGGAATGCCAGTAATTTTTTTTGCCTGCTGCAGCCACGGCAATCCCTTTGTACCAATGCCCTCAAAGTTTCCGGGTCGTGTCCGTGGTTTCCAAATCCCTGCACGAAACATATCTACCTTGCCCGTTGCAGCTAAGCGTTGTGTTGTTTGCAACACTTGCTCTTCAGTTTCTGCACTGCACGGTCCCGCAATAATTAATGGCCGTTTATTCCATTTTTCCTGCACAATATTTTTATTCGAGGTCTCCACTGTTTTCATTGCAAATTAATTTTTATGTTACCAGCATTGGGAATTCTATTTAGCTTTTCTTGCGTCGCACTCTTGTACTACATATCGCTATTCATCAACCTCACCCTCTTATCCCCCGTCCGACCGGGTCATCCGGGCGGGCTTCGCCTTGAGAGAGGGAGGCCAACTTCAATCCACTATTAAGCTACTGTAATTAAGCATTTCAACTTATTACTTAATTGAGCAATTTAAAACTGCCCGTTCTAAGTTCCCCTACCCGTTCGAAGGACTCCGGACTCTTTCGGAGGGGACAGGGGGCCAATAATCTTTTTAATTCCGTTCGCATGTTCAATTAAATTTCTTAAATATTCATAGTTCTCTTTTTCAAGACAACTTTTAAACTTTCTTAGCTGCGTAATGTGCTCGTTCAATACATCCAGCACATTCTCCCTGTTTTGCATAAAGATTGGCACCCACATAGCCGGATTACTTTTTGCTAAACGAACTGTACTTTCAAAGCCCCCGCTCGCCAATTCAAAAATGGCATCTTCCTCTTTTTCTTTTTCTAGAACAGTATTCGCCAAAGCAAATGAAGTAATATGCGAAACATGACTAACATAAGCCGCATGCAAATCATGTTCTGCAGCATTCATAAATAACACATGCATTCCTATTTTATTATATAATTCTGAAACACACTTTAACGCCTTCACATCACATTCATCTTTGTTACATATAACAACAGCTTTACCAATAAAAGCATCATTCACTGCAGCCTCAGGCCCACTGTATTCTGTTCCCCACATGGGATGTGTAGCAACAAACTGCATCCGTTTCGGATGATCTTTTATTGTTTCAATGATTTTTCTCTTTATTGATCCAACATCCATCACTACCTGCTCATTTACTAAATCTAAAATTTGAGGAAGTATAGTTTCAGTTGCGTCAACAGGTGTTGCTACAATTACTAGTTGCGAAATTTTCACAGCATCTTCTAAATTCATCACTGCGTCAACCAGTTTTAATTCTAATGCTTTTTTTTGATGCCCACTGTTGTTATCAACTCCAATTATCTTTTCGGCAAAACGCTTTTCTTTCATGGCTAAAGCCATGGAACCGCCAATTAAACCAATGCCAATGATTGTTACTGTCATTATATTTAATATCAATGCCTATTTTAATATGCAATTGGCAGTGCAGCACTTGCAATGTTAATTGCCTATTGCTTATTTCCTATTCTTTCTACTGCTTCTTCAATATTTTCAATGCTGCTGCACAAACTTACCCGTACAAAATTATTTCCTGCACTACCAAATATTCCTCCTGGAGTTATAAAAACTGCGGAATTATATAACAATTCATCGCTTAACTGATACCCATCATCAAATTGTTCCGGAACCTTTGCCCAAACAAACATTCCCGCCTGCCTTTCTGAAAAAGAACACTTCAGCAAATTCAATAAATCAAAAACTTTACTTCTTCTTTTCTTATAGATCACATTTACTTCATCGTACCATTCTTTACCCAAACTCAATGCTTTTGCTGCTGCCAGTTGCACAGGCAAAAACATGCCACTATCCATATTGCTTTTAAATAGTAATACTTGTTCAATTCTTTCTTTTGCACCACACAACATTCCAACCCTCCAACCAGCCATGTTATGGCTCTTACTTAGTGAATTCAATTCAATCACAACATTCTTAGCTCCTGCTACACTCAGCATACTCAATGGCTCTTCATTTAAAATAAAGCTGTACGGATTATCATGAACAATCAAGATATTATGCTGCTGTGCAAAATTTATAAATTCTTCAAATAATTTTTTTGTGGGCAATTGTCCGGTAGGCATGTGTGGGTAATTCACAAAAAGCCCCCTAACACCCTGAAGAGAATATCTTGCCGCATCGTTAATTATTTGTTCCAACTGATCAAAATTGGGTTCATAATTATTCTCTTCTTGTAATTCATAATAAAGAGGCGTAGCTCCGGATATTTTTACAGCACCTGAGTATGTTGGATAACCTGGATTTGGAATCAACACTCCCATCCCTTCTTCAAAAAAAGTCATGCAAATATGCATGATGCCTTCTTTGGAGCCAATTAAAGGAAGTATCTCTGTAATTGGATCCAACTCAACCGAATACCATTTTTTATACCACTCACTGATTGCATTCCGCAATACCGGTGAACCTTTATATGATTGGTAGGTGTGTGCATTAGGCTTTGCACTTTCTTCATGCAAAACTTTAATCACGTCAGAATGTGGCGGCAGATCAGGACTTCCAACACCAAGATTAATTATTCTTTCCCCCTCCCTGTTTAACTGTTCAATTTCACGCAGCTTCTGAGAAAAATAATATTCTTCAATGCCGTACAACCTCTTCGCAACTTCAACCTTTTCGGATTTTCCCTGTGCACCCTTCAATATCGTTTTTTGTTTTGCCATACTCATGCAACAGTTTTCCCTTTTTGATAAATGCCATAAACATTTAATTCCTGTGTTAACGGTTTAATAACCTCTATCGCATTATTAAACTGATCTGTCGTTTCAAACTCCATATCCGCATGAAAACTATATTCCCATTGCTTACCCGGAATTGGTACGCTTTGCAGCTTGCTCAAATTGATATCAGCCTCAGCAATTTTTGTTAAAACCCTTGCCAGGCTGCCCTTTGAATGATCTGTATGAAAATTAATAGATGCTTTATTTACATTTTGCTGCCCACGTAGCTTTGTGTCTTTTTGTAAAAACAAAAAGCGGGTATAGTTCTTTTTATCAGAATGAATTTTAGATGCAATTATATGCAAGCCGTATAGCTCCGCAGCCAGTTTACCTGCAACTACAGCCACATGCTTGCTATGATGCTGGTGCAAATGTTTAGCGCTTAAAGCAGTATCTTCTGTTTCTACTAATTTCCACTGAGGATGTTTTTCCAGATAATCAATGCACTGCAATAATGCCATTGGATGTGAATGAACTTCACGGATGTCATCAAAAGTAACTTCGGGATTTACCAACAGGTTTTGGTTGACCTGCAAATAAATTTCACCAGTGATCTGTAACTTGCTTTTCTGCAACAATGTGTAATTCGCAAGGATGCTGCCTGCAATTGAATTTTCAATGGCCATAAAACCGCCATCACTCTCTTTGCTGTTGGAAGCAACTTTTATTACTTCCCTGAAAGTATTACAAGGGATTACCGCAATATCTTCACCTAAATATTGCAGGGCTGCTATGTGATGAAAGCTGCCTTCATAGCCCTGTATCGAAACGGCTATCTTCCCCGAAGGAGTCCTTTCGGAACGGCTTCTCCAAACCGGGGAAGCGCTTAGACCACTACCTGTTTTTAAAATGTTTTTTTGCATACGATTTATTAACTCCTATTTTAAACGTTGCGTTCCTAAAATCAATCACATCTTATATAAGGCCACATAAAAAAATCCCGGCTTGTGACCGGGAGTTATGTTGTTGCTTTTAGGAATAATTTTTAGCAAAGCAGTCCCGGCTTCATTTGATGGAAGTAAAAATAAAACCAACGGTATGCTTTTGTTATTTTCATTTTAACAAATATAAAGAGTAATCAGTAACAAACAACTATCGTTTTACAGAATCTGCTTCGTTCATTCTTATTTTTCTGCCTTTATATTTCTTTCCATCAATAGCATGTATCATTTGCCTCGCAGCATCTTTTTCTATCTCTATCCAGGAATTCATTTCTTTCATGTCTATTCTTCCGAGTACATCCTTTCTCAGATCACTTAGATCTAAAATAAACTGTAAAAAGCTGGCTTTATAAAATCCATCCTTCGTGCCTAAGTTTACAAATAGTCTTGCATAATCGCCATTTCCATTAGAACTTCTCCTGCCTGAATCACTATATATTCTTTCTCTTTTTCTTGCTCCCTGTTCACCTGGCCTTTTCCCGCGGATGTTTAAATCTTCAGCGTTCTCATAATATCTTAAGAAACGGTCAAACTCCAATGCTGCAACTCGTGTAAGTACTTCATCTTTGGTAACGTCTTTAAATTTTTCCTGCAGCATAGGTAAATAAGTTTCATAGTCACCATGGCTGATATCGGCCTGCAGCAATTTATCCATAAAATAAAAGAACTGTTTCCGGCAAACATCTTTACCTGCAGGAATTTCCGATTTATGAAACGGAGCCTGTATCATTCTTTCAATCTGCTTTATCCTTATTACCTCCCTGCTATGAACGATGGACATGCAAATACCGGTTTTCCCTGCTCTTCCTGTTCGTCCGCTTCTGTGGGTATATATCTCCATATCATCCGGCAATTCATAATTAATTACATGGGTAATGCCTGCAACATCAATGCCGCGTGCAGCAACATCAGTTGCAATTAATAATTGTAATGTTTTATCGCGAAAAGCATCCATTACCTTATTTCGCTGCTGTTGTGAGAGATCGCCATGCAGGGCTTCAATGTCATATCCTTCACGGGTAAGTTTATCCGAAACATCCTGTGCATCGGCCTTGGTACGTGTAAATATCAGTCCATACATACCCGGATTGAAATCTATCAACCGCTTCAACGCCTCGTAACGATGATGTGCGTTAACTATAAAATACTGGTGATCAATATTTACATTTGCTGTATTTTTTTTACCAACCGTGATTTCTTTGGGATCATTCATATAACGGTTGCTTACCTTTCTTATCCCGGAAGGCATTGTTGCACTGAATAACCACGTACTATCCCTTTCCGGTGTGTTTTGTAAAATAAATTCAATATCCTCCTGAAACCCCATGTTCAGCATTTCATCGGCTTCGTCGAGAACAACATATTTTATTTGCTGGAGGTTAATGGCTTTCCGCTCTATTAAATCTATCAAACGCCCGGGAGTTGCCACTACAATTTGCACTCCTCTTTTTATGTCTCTTATTTGTTGGGAAATAGATGCACCACCATAAACAGCAACAACATGAGCGCCGGATACATGTTTTTTTAAAGTTTCCAAATCACTTACTATCTGAATGCAAAGTTCCCTGGTAGGGCAAACGATTAATGCCTCCGGATATTTTTTTGCTGAATCAATTAATTGCAATAACGGCAACCCAAAAGCTGCTGTTTTACCTGTACCGGTATGTGCAAGACCAATAAAATCTTTAGTTCCGGATAATAGAACAGGAATAGCTTGTTCCTGGATAGGTGTGGGTTGGGAATATCCGACGTCTTCGACAGCTTTTAAAAGCCTGTCATTTAAACCAAGTTCTTTAAATGTAAGCATGAACCTACAAAGTTAACACAGCAAGCCGTTAGGTATGGGTAAAAAAAAGCTACCCTAAACAGGGCAGCTCTACTAACGATTGCTTGCCATGAAACAATTTAATTAATATATACGATACGGGTAATAAACCACCGGAGTGCTTATTGCGGAACTGTGTCTCTGCCAGTACCAAAACCAGTTGTATCCGTACCTGTACCAAAACCGATTGTATCGGTAGTTAGGGTGTTGGTATCTGTGGTAATAGTAGTTGTATCTGTATCAGTTGTATTGTCTGCGTCATTGTTGCATGCAACCAATGTACCTGCGATAGCTAAAACTGCGAATAACCTTTTCATTTGTTGAATTTTATTTATTTAAGAATAAGGGGTGATTAAAAATTTAATCTTTTTTAGAAGTATCTTTTGAGGCGTTTGTTCTTTTGTCTACCTGTTCTTTTTTAACATCAGCCAGAGAATCCACTTCATTAATATCAGCTTCTGCAGAAGAATCAATCCTTTCAATTTTTGCACCTGCTGCAGAATCAATAGAATCTTTTGTGCTTTGTGCTGTATCAGCACCTTCATTACATGCTGTTATTATACCGGCTACAGCTAAAACCAAAATGATTTTTTTCATTGTTGTATTGTTTTTAAAAGTTTGAATGTCTATAATGTATCCCTTCTGTTGTTTGCGCTGTCTTTCTTTGCCCTTGCAGAGTCCTTCCGTCTTTCTATAGCATCTTCTACCCTTTCTTTTAATTCTTTTGCTTTTGATTTTGTAGAATCCCAAATCTTATTTGCAGTAGTATCAATTTTATCACCAAGAGAATCTACATTAACGTTTATAGATGTACCATCACCATTACAAGAAGCAAGTGCACCAGTTATTGCCAGAACCAGTAATAACTTTTTCATTTATACGGATTAGTTTGATTTCGAAGTATCAGTATTTGCCCTGTTAGCAGAATCTGTCTTTTCAAAAGTTTTTTCTACCTTTTCTTTCAATTTATCAGTTGTATCCTTCAAAGAATCAATTTTAGCATCAGCGGAGGAGTCAATATTTTCCAAAACTGAATCTTTAACATTACCGGATCCATCTCCTCCATTATTACAAGCTGCTAACACAGCTCCTATAGCTAAAACGGCAAAAAACTTTTTCATGTGTTTATTTTAAAAGTTTACAGGATATTAATACCAGTATTGGAAAAAGGTAACCCGAGAGCAAAAAAAAACTTTTTCACCGCCCTTTGGGTTACTATTTTTAAAGAATTGTATTAAATAACAGAGACTTGAAGACAGCACCTAACGAAAACTCGTTACTACAAGGCCTGGCTAATAATAACAGAAAGGCTGTAGAAACAATCTATAAAGAAAATTATAATATGGTGCAGTCCCTGATTATCAATAATAATGGAACAATAGATGACGCAAGGGATATTTTTCAGGAAGCCATGATTATTTTATATGAGAAGGTGAAATCGGGTACATTAGAATTAAACTGTCAACTAAAAACTTATGTCTATTCAGTAAGCAGGCGTCTATGGTTAAAAAGATTAATGCATCAAAATAAATTTATTCTTGCCAGGGACAATGAATTGGTAATTGCAGAAGCAGATGATGATGTTAAGGAATATGAGCGGCGGAATAGAGAATTAAATATCATGGAAAAGGCCTTAAACAGCGTGGGTGAACCCTGTAAAAGTTTATTAGAAGGATTTTACATGCAAAAGAAAACAATGCAGGAAATAGCAACTAGTTTTGGTTATACGAATGCAGACAATGCAAAAAATCAAAAATATAAATGCCTGATGCGCTTGAAAAAGCTGTTTTTTACACAATACAAAAACGAGGAGTAAAAACTAATGGAGGATATTAAAATTTTTGAAGCAGTTGAGCAGTACATCAATGGAAAAATGAACACTGATGAGCGTATTTACTTTGAGCAACTGCGTAAAACAAATCCCGAGGTAGACCAATTAGTAGTAGAACAGATCTTTTTCATGCAGCAAATGAACAGGTTCAATGATGTGCAAAAATTTAAGAACAGGCTAAATGAAGTTCATGTAAGTTTGGCTGAAAAAGGTATTATCAAATCACCCCAGGTTACAGGAAAAGCAAAAATAATTTATCTGTTTAACCGCTATAAAAGGGTTGCTGCTATTGCTGCATCAATTGCCGGGATAACTGCGCTTACAATAAGTGCATTTGTATGGTCTCTTTCCCCCGGCAAACCTGTAAAAGATGAAATTCAGGCTCTTAGCAGGGAAATTAAAGTATTAAAAAATCAAAACAAGCAATTAGATAAAGAAATAGATCAGGTAAAACAAACTATTCCTGCTCCGGCATTTACTTACAAAACAGGCGGCACCAGCTTTTTAATTGATACAAAAGGTATCCTGGTAACAAATGCGCATATTGTGCAAAAAGCAAGTCAAATAGCGGTACAAGACGTAAAAGGAAATGACTTTCATGCTGAGCTGGTATTTGTGGATGTTGTAAGGGATTTAGCTATTTTAAAGATTATTGATACGGCCTATAAAGCACCTGCCGCTTTGCCCTATGGAATAAGACGTACTACTGCAGATATTGCTGAACCCATATTTACTTTAGGTTTTCCACGTAACGATATTGTATACGGTGAAGGGTACCTGTCAGCAAATACCGGTTTCAATGGCGATACACTTACTTGCCAGATAGCGATTGCAGCTAACCCCGGAAATAGCGGTGGGCCTGTAATTAATAAATATGGGGAAGTAATTGGGGTTTTAAGTACGAGGCAAACCACTGCCGTGGGAGTTGTTTTTGCAACTCAATCCAAATATATATACCAGGTATTGCATCAACTCCAAAAAGATACTGCATACCAACATATAAAAATACCAGCAACTTCATCGCTAAAAAAAATAGAAAGAATGCAGCAGGTGAAAAAGATAAGCGACTATATATATATGGTGAAAGTAAACTGACCTAAGCCCATAAGCTTTCCGGATATTCTCCTTTATCTACCAACTGACGCAGATTTGCAACTACAGACGGGGCATCTTCTTTATACGTTACTCCAAACCATTGCGCTGAAGTTGGAATTACTTTTATCACTCCTATTCTCTCTTTAATATACTGATCAGCCACAAAAGGAATTAAAAATTCTGCTTTGGGATTGCTAATATTCTGGTTCAAAAAATCATTAAACTTTGTTTGCAGGAACGGAAAAATGGAAGGATGGAAACACCAGAAGTTCATAGAAGCTTTTGCATCTTTTGAAACTAATTGTTTACTACCGTCTGATTCCTCAAATATCATCTGCCCATCTTCCTTGTAAAGCTTAACACGTTCGTTAATTTCAATCAGGTTATTGTTTTCATCTACCTGGCATACCCCACGGCTCACTGCGCCATGTTCAGAAAGTGTTTTCTCTAATTCATAACCCATAAGAGCATGTAAATTATTTTTACACTCATTCACTAAAAAATGGTAGGCTTTATCAAAAGCATCCCTGCCGTAAAAATCATCTGCATTTACAACAGCAAATGGCTCGTTAACCACTTCCTGTGCACACAATGCTGCATGTGCAGTTCCCCATGGTTTTGATCTATCTGCTGGAACACCGAATCCCTCCAAATATGTATCCATCTCCTGGAATACGTATTCTTTTTCCAGTTGTTCATCTATTTTGGTTTCCACTTCAATAATATTTTTAAACTGTTCGGCAAACTCCTTACGTATAATAAAAACAACTTTACCAAAACCGGCTCTCATTGCATCATAAATGGAATAGTCCATTATAGTTTCTCCGCCAGGGCCAAATTTCTGAACCTGCTTCATACTGCCATATCGTGATGCCATCCCCGCCGCCATTATTACAAGTGTTGGTTTCATAATATTCTTTTTTACTGGGGCACGAAAATAAATAAATTAGAATTGCATAAAGAATTAAGAAAGTGCAGTTAGATAATCTGCGTATAGACACAATTAATCTTTCGCTTAACCGTTACAAGAAACTTTCTGTCCATGTATTACGATTAGACCTCATTCACCCGGTGATATCCGGAAATAAATGGTTTAAACTGCAACCATACCTTACAGAAGCAAAACAGCAGAACAAAAAAGCAATTCTCACTTTCGGCGGTGCATTTTCCAACCATATTATAGCAACAGCAGCAGCATGCAAATTGATTGGTCTAAAAAGCATAGGCATTATCAGGGGTGAAAAACCGCAAAAACTTTCTATAACATTATCAGAGGCCCTGCATTATGGAATGCAATTATTTTTTATCTCACGGCAAGCTTATAAAAGTAACCACATACCTGAAGAAGTTTTTACCACATTCAACCCACAGGATATTTATGTGATTAATGAAGGTGGTTATGGCGTGAAAGGGATGGAAGGTGCAAGCACTATCCTGAAGAAAATGGATACGTCCACATATACCCACATTTGCGCAGCAGTCGGCACAGGCACTATGCTTGCCGGGCTTGTTGCATCCACAAGAACCTGGCAACAAGTAATTGGTATAAGTGTTTTAAAAAATAACCTGCAGGTCGGGGAAAAGATTCAGCAATTACTGTCAGCAAAAAGTAATAATTTTTTTATCATGCACCAGTATCATTTTGGTGGATATGCAAAATACAATCAGCAACTAATTGCATTTATGAATGAATGGTTTGAACAGACTGAAATTCCATCCGATTTTGTATATACCGGAAAAGTTTTTTTTGCAATCAACAATCTTATTCATTCCGGTTACTTCAGCTCTGATAGTAACATAATTATCATTCATAGTGGTGGTTTGCAGGGCAACCGTTCTCTGCCAAAGGGAACGTTAATATTTTGATGGTTTATAAAGAGGGCAATTATATTTGCACCATCCCGTTAATTAGGTTTTTAGCAGTCCTGTATTATGAACAAACCAAAGAAGTTTTTTCTTATACTCTTTCTTGTTTTTAATTATTCTACTGTCTTTAGCCAGGAAGTACTTCCGAAGTTTTCTGTAAAATATGTTGGCAACAACAGAATAATTATTGGTTGGGTAAACAATTTACCGGATATAAAACAAATTAGCATACAACGTTCCCACGACAGCTTAAAAAATTACAAAAGCATTTTATCTGTGCCCGATCCCTCAGCAATACAAAATGGATTTGCTGATACTAAAGCACCCAACGACCACATGTATTACAGGTTATTTTACGCAGTAGAGGGTGGCAGGTTTTATTTTACGGAAGCAAAGCAACCCATTATAGATTCAACAGGACAGTATGTTGAGTATAGGCCCAGACAAGAAAACCAGGTAAATCTTGGCTCATTTGTTCCTTCTTTTTATGTATATACAAATCAGGATGGGTATGTGCTGATTAATTTACCAAATGCAGATCAAAGAAAATACAACATTAAATTTTTTGAAGAAGACGATACTTTTTTGTTTGAACTGAAACATATTAAGGAACGGGCTTTAACGCTTGATAAAGCAAACTTTTACCATGCCGGCTGGTTTAAATTTGAGCTTTATGATGATGAAAAACTACTGGAGAGGCACAAGTTCTACCTGTCAAAAGATTTTTAATCTTCCACTATTTTTACACGGAAAACTTTCTCGAAGCTTTGCTTCAATTTTTCTTTTACTTCTTCAACATTTACTTCTGTGCCTAATTCTTCCTTTATAGATGTAACTTTTTTATTTTCAATACCACAGGGAATGATATTTTGAAAATAACTTAAATCTGTATTCACATTTAATGCAAAACCGTGCATGGTAACCCAGCGGCTACATCTTACTCCCATGGCGCATATCTTTCTTTCTTTTCCCTTGATAGCGGTGTCAATCCATACACCGGTTTCACCGGAAGATCGTTCTGCAATAATTCCATATTGAGAAAGAGTAACGATAACAACTTCTTCCAGGTCTCGTAAATAACGTCCTATATCTGTATAAAAATTTTCGAGGTCTAAAATGGGGTACCCCACTACCTGTTGCGGCCCATGAAAAGTAATATCGCCACCCCTGTTGGTGTGATAAAATCCAATACCTTTTGCACTTAATTGTTGTTCGCTGATCAATACATTTTCTTTTTTACCGCTTTTGCCAAGTGTATAAACAGGCGGGTGTTCAACAAAGAGAAGATAGTTTTTAGTTGTGAGTTCTGAGTTCTGGGTTGAAATATTCCCTGAACTATAGACTCCTGACTTCACAGCAACATTCTCCTTTAATAATGTTTCCTGATAATCCCATGCATCTTTATATTCTACTAAGCCCAGGTCCTGAAATAATACTGTTTGCTTTTGCATAAGATTGGCAAAAATACAAGCTTATTTTTGCGGGCTATAATCTGCATCAATTGAACAGCACTGCAACAGCGGACAGCAACGAAGAACTTTATCAGAGATTTATTTTTAATGTAGACAAGGGCCAGGAGCCGTTGCGGATCGATAAATTTTTAATGAACCGAATAGAAGGTGCTACAAGAAACAAATTACAGCAGGCTATTCATGCGGGGTTGGTACTGGTAAATGAAAAAGAAATTCACCCCAACTATAAAGTAAAACCTGCTGACCAAATAATTATATATTCTGATTTATCTCCGGAGGCCACAGAAGTTGTCCCTGAAAAGCTTCCTCTTAATATTGTTTATGAAGATGACGATGTATTAGTGATGGACAAACCCGCAGGTATGGTGGTACATCCGGGAAGCGGTAATTATTCAGGAACGTTACTGAATGGAGTAGCTTATTATCTGCAGCAGAAAAACCCAAACATTACAGAAGAAGTGTTGCCCAGGTTTGGACTGGTGCACCGGATTGACAAGAATACCAGTGGCCTGTTGGTGCTTGCTAAAAACGATAAGGCAATGCGGCATTTAGCAAAACAATTTTATGATCATACCGTGGAGCGCAAATATGCGGCATTGGTTTGGGGAGATGTAGAAAATAATACAGGAACAATTGTAGCTCATGTAGGTCGCCATCTTCGGTTTAGAAAATTGTTTGAAGCATACCCTGCAGGAGATCATGGAAAACATGCGATAACACATTACAAAGTGCTCGAGCGGTTTAGTTATGTAACGCTTATTGAATGTAAACTGGAAACAGGACGTACACATCAAATTCGTGTACACATGAAACACATAGGCCATCCATTGTTCAATGATGATGTTTACGGAGGCGATAAGATTGTAAAAGGAACCATTTTTTCAAAATACAAGCAATCTGTAGATAAGTGTTTTGCTATCTGCCCGCGCCAGGCATTACATGCAAAAAGTTTGGGCTTTACACATCCATTAACAGGTAAATATTTATATTTTGATGCACCTCTTCCTGAAGATATGGAGCAGCTAATGGAACATTGGAGGAATTATATAAACACTGTTCAGAATAAGTAGTTGCCAAGGTATTATTTGTTGTAATCAAACAGAGTAGCCGTAAATACCCCCCTCTCCCTTTTTTTTAAAGCTACATCCCATGTACCATTATACCGAAGCACTTTGGGCACAAGGAAGTCACCATATTTTGTCATCAAAACTTCCATGTGCACATTAAAATCATACACACCGGCATTGTAACTAAGGTCGTAATTACGCCCAGCAATCTCCATGGTCTTTGAATTAAACCATGTGGTGATGTTGTCAAATACAATGTTTCCTTTTTCCGAGCCAGTTAACCCTTCTCTTTTCTTAATGGTGAAAACATAACACTGCTGTTCCTCATAATCTGCAATATCTATACTGTAGGCATAATATTGTGCAAGATCACTGTCAAAAATATCCAGCTTATCTCCCATAAACGGAATACCCGCAATTTTTTTCCCTGGATTAAAGAACATCATTTTTAATTGTTCCCGGTGCTTATCCAGCCCCTTCTTATTACGAATACTTATTTCCATTCCTTTAACAATATTATTTTCCCCGCAAATCCTGCCAAGTGTAAAAAACAGGCTTGCATATAACTGTGCTGTATAATAATTCCATTGCTTATTGCGGTCATAAATATCACCGGATGTTTTTTCTTCCAGCACATCCATGGCACGGCAACCATTACTAATATTTTGTCTTGTTTTGCTTTGAAGCGAAGCTTTGATCCTGCCCTTCTTGTCCAGCATACGGATGTCGTTTAATGCTGTAAAACCCAATACTCTAAGATTGCGAAAGGCTTTATAAAATGTAGTATCATATTTAATCCGCTGTAAGAATTTTGGAACATTCAAATCACTGCGGACCACCACCTCACTTAAACTCACCATTCTGCGAACGGCCTCCACATCGCTTGTATCCGTTACATCCTGACAAATAGAATAACTGGCAAAACGTATTGCGACTGCTAAGAATAAGACTTTTTTCATTTTTTTGGAAAACTCATTTTATAATCCACATCGATATTTCCTTTAGAAATATCATCCAGTTTTCTCTTAAGCAGTTTCTTTTTTAATGGCGGCAGGTAATCTATAAATAATTTTCCCTCAATATGATCGTACTCGTGTAAGATGATGCGGGCTGTAATTCCGTTGTATGTTTGGGTGTGAGTGTTAAAATTTTCGTCCTGGTATTTAATAGTTACTTCTTCTGCCCGGTATATATATTCCCTTATTTTTGGAATGCTTAAACAGCCTTCATTATACGCCCAGTCATCTCCATGCAATTCTATTATGTGAGGGTTGATGAAGGCTTGTTTTATACCTGGTGCATCGGGATAGTTTTTGTCTTCGCCTTCCTCCATATTGGTAAAAACTTGTGCGCTGTCCATTACAAATAGCCGCAGATCTTTATTTACCTGGGGTGCCGCCAGTCCTACACCATTACTTGCAAACATAGTTTCCCACATGTCTTCTATTAATTGAGGGAGACCTGAGTTATTCTTATCTACTTCCTTTGCCACTTTTCTTAATACAGGGTGGCCATAAGCAACTATTGGTAAAATCATTAATGATGTACAAATTGATAAACTCTAAGATGCCGCAAAAGTAAATAGAAACAAAAGTGATGAATTTAAATATTCAATATGAATTCTTAAATATCAATGGACTGAAGGTATTCCTGTAATATAATGGTTGCAGCAATTTCATCAACTTTTGATTTTTGCTGCCGCCGCTTTTTTTTCATCCCCATTTGCACCATTGCCTGTGCTGCCAGCTTTGACGTATATCGCTCATCTACCGTTTTAAGATGAATGGAAGGAAAAAACTGATGCAATTTTTCAATAAATTTTTCCACCAGAGGTGTTGCGTCGGTAGCAGTATCATTCCAATTGAGTGGTTTACCAATGATAATCAATTCCACATTTTCTTTGGAAAGATATTCTTTCAAAAACTTCATCAGCTTAGGAGTTTCCACCGTGCCTAAGCCTGTAGCAATTATTTTTGATGGATCGGTAACAGCTAAGCCGGTTCTTTTGCTACCATAATCTATGGAAAGAATTCTACCGCCCCCTGTCCCCCTGAAGGGGGCACTTAGATCTGAATTGTTTGAATACATTAGATCAGTTCTATTATGCAAAAAAATAGTATTAAGTTTTCCCAAACCCTCTTTAGCGGATGTGGTTAAACAAATCTGCAATTACAAACACTGCAAAAATAACGCTGGCAATTCCGTTAGCAGTCATAAACGCTACATTCACTCTTCGCAGATCATTGGGTTGTACTATTAAATGCTGATAGATCAACATACCAACAAAAACAAAAATACCAACCCAATATAGCCATCCAAATTTAGCAAATACTCCCGCTGCAATAACTGAAAAAGCGCTAAGCAAATGCAATAATTCAGAAACTCTCAATGCTTTTGTTCTTCCCAGCCATGCAGGGATAGAATATAATTTTTGTTCCCTGTCAAATTCAACATCCTGCAGCGCATAAATAATATCAAAGCCACTTACCCAAAAAAGTACCGCAAATGAAAATAGTAGAGGCAACCAGTGAAACTGACCTGTAACCGCTAAATAAGCACCAATAGGGGCTAAAGAAAGACCTAATCCCAAAATCAAATGGGAAAAGGGTGTAAACCGTTTGGTATAGCTATATCCTAATACAACGGCAAGCGCAATTGGAGAAAGATAAAAACAAATTTTATTAATGAAGAAACAAGAAACAAGGAACAAGAAACAAGAAATAATGGTAAATATTAATGCATTTTTTGGAGTGATAATTCCTTTTGGGATTTCTCTGATTGCTGTTCTTGGATTGAGTGCATCAAATCTTCTGTCCAGATAACGGTTAAATGCCATTGCTGCGCTGCGGGCAAATACCATGCAGAGGATGACTAATAAAAATTTTATGATATACTCTTCCCACCAAACAAAGTTTGTCATATTCCATCCCCACCAAACTGTTCTGTTTAAATTCCATTGTCCGATGTTATAATTACTTTTAATTACACCCAAAAAAAATCCAATCATGGCAAAGGGCATAGCAAAAATTGTATGCGAAAATTTAATTAGTGATAGGTAGTTTTTTATTATTGCCATATGCCAGTCCTGAAAAGTTATAGTTATATTAACTGATACATACAAAAGAACCATGCTATAGAATTTCCCCTTCAGGGTAAAAGGGCCATCCTTGTTCTCACAAGCTCCCACAGCACAATTCCAGCCGCTACAGAAATATTAAGCGAATGTTTCATGCCTAACTGCGGAATTTCAATACACCCATCTGATAATTCTATAGTGGCTTGCTCCACTCCTGTTACTTCATTTCCAAAAACAACTGCTAACTTCTGATCAGCCCCGTTTAACAGATTAAACCGATTAAGAGCAATACTGTTTTCCGCCTGTTCTATAGAAAAAATCTTGTAGCTTTCTTTTCGCAATTTATCTATGGCTTCTCTGGCAGTCTTAAAATGTATCCAGTGTACCGTTTCGTCCGCTCCAAGAGCGGTTTTTTTTATTTCCTTATGGGGTGGATGAGCCGTATAGCCACATATGTAAATGCCATACAATAAAAAAGCATCTGCCGTTCTAAAAACGCTCCCTACATTATAAGCGCTTCTAACATTTTCCAAAACTACTATAACAGGCATTTTACCAGATTTTTCATATTCTATTGCTGTTTTACGGTTTAATTCATTCATAGATAATTTACGCATGCTGCAAAGCTATAAGCTTATAACTTGTGGAAAAGTAAAGCTATACAGCCAAAGCAAAATTTTACTTTTGTTGTTGCCACATGAATAAGGAAAAAACAGCAGATACGCCGCTAATGCAGCAGCATCAAGCTATTAAGGCTAAATATCCTGATGCTATTTTATTATTTCGTGTTGGCGATTTTTATGAAACGTTTGGTCAGGATGCCGTTATTGCCTCCCAGGTGCTTGGCATTACACTTACAAAAAGAAACAATGGTGCGGCTTCCATGTCGGATCTTGCGGGCTTTCCCTATCATGCTTTAGATACTTATTTGCATAAACTGGTAAAAGCAGGTTACCGGGTGGCCATTTGCGACCAATTAGAAGATCCAAAACTCGCAAAGGGAATTGTAAAACGTGGCGTAACAGAAATGGTTACTCCCGGCACTACCACTAATGATAAAATACTGGAGCATAATTCCAATAATTTCTTAGCCTCTGTTCATTTCGACAAAGACAATTTATACGGCCTTTCCTTTTTGGATATTTCAACAGGTGAATTTTTTATAGCTGAAGGAGATAAAGAATATGCAGAAAAACTATTAACAAGCTTTCAACCAGCAGAAGTTATTTTTCAACGGCACCAACAACGAAGATTTAAAGATGAATTTGGAAGCCGGTTTTATACATACACCTTAGATGAATGGGTATATGGTGAACAATATGCACAGGATATCTTATTAAAACACTTTGATACGCACTCCTTAAAAGGTTTCGGTGTAGAAGTAATGTCTGCTGCTATCATTGCCGCAGGGGCTGTTCTGCATTATCTCAAAGAAACCGAGCACCCCAACCTCCAGCACATAACCTGCATCCAACGATTTGAGCAAAATGAATTTCTGTGGATGGACCGTTTTACCATTCGTAATCTTGAACTGCTAAACAGCACTGTAGAAAATGGCAATACTTTATTAAAAACATTAGATAATACCTGCTCCCCAATGGGAGGCAGGCTGTTAAAAAGATGGATTGTCTTTCCACTAAAAGACATTGGTAAAATACAGGAAAGGTTGAGTGTTGTAGAACATCTTATACTGAATACTGAATTACGAAATAAGTTGCTGCATGGTATAAGGCAATGCGGCGACATGGAACGACTGGTTTCGAAAATACCCGCCAAGAAAATCAATCCGAGAGAGTTATTGCAACTGGCAAGAGCTTTACGGAAAATTAACATCATTAAAAATGTTTGTGCGGGTAGTGAAAATATTTACCTGAAACGTTTATCAGATGCCTTAAATCCATGCGTTTATATTGCTGACAAGATATTTAAAGAGATTATTGACAACCCGCCTGCACTTGCAATAAGGGGAGGGTTTATCAATAAACAGGTAAATACGGAATTAGATGAATTGCGCCATATAGCGCATAATGGCAAGCAATACCTATTGCAATTACAACAGCAGGAATCGGAGCGTACCAGTATTTCTTCTCTGAAAATTGGCTTCAATAATATTTTCGGCTACTACCTTGAAGTTACCAATTCACACAAAAATAAAGTTCCTGCTGAGTGGATACGAAAACAAACACTGACGAATGCAGAACGCTACATAACCCCGGAGTTAAAGGATTATGAAGAGAAAATTACGACAGCAGAAGAAAAAATTTCAGAAATAGAATTTCATTTATTCGATGCACTTATCCGAGAGCTGCACGACTTTCTTTCCCCAATACAAGCCAATGCACAGATAGTTGCTACACTGGATTGCCTTAGCTGCTTTGCCAATAATGCTATTCGGTTTAACTATAAAAAGCCTCACCTTCATGAAGGTGATGAATTAATAATAAAAGATGGTCGGCATCCTGTTATTGAGAGAACCCTTCCGGCATCGGAAAGTTATATTAGTAATGATGTATTTTTTAATAAAGAAGACCAGCAGATCATTATTCTTACCGGGCCAAATATGAGTGGTAAGTCCGCCTTACTTCGTCAAACTGCACTAATTACTTTAATGGCGCATTTAGGTAGTTTTGTGCCTGCCAATGAAACATTTATTCCTGTAACCGATAAAATTTTTACACGTGTTGGCGCATCTGATAACTTAAGTGCGGGCGAATCTACTTTTATGGTAGAAATGAACGAAACGGCTTCTATCATCAATAATATCAGCAGTAAATGTTTGATTCTTTTGGATGAAATAGGAAGGGGCACTTCCACTTATGATGGCATTTCCATTGCCTGGAGCATTGCCGAATACCTGCATCAGTCTCCACATCAACCCAAAACATTTTTTGCAACGCATTACCACGAACTGAATGAACTGGAGAACAAGCTTTCAAGAGTAAAGAATTATCATATCACCAATAAGGAAATAGGTGGTAAGATTATTTTTCTGCGGAAGCTGGAAAGAGGTGGCAGCACCCATAGCTTTGGTATTCATGTGGCACGAATGGCAGGTATGCCTCCGGATCTAATAGCACGGGCAAAGGATATTTTAAAACAACTGGAAACAAAGCATGTTGACGGTGACGGGGTAGCAACGTTGAAACAACTGGCGGCGCCCAAAGTGCAATTAAGCATTTTTGATGCACACAGCCAGACATTTGAAGAAATCCGAAAATTATTAAGTGAATTGGATATAAACCGTTTAACACCTGTTGAAGCGTTGTTGAAATTAAACGAGATTAAGAATTTATTAAAATAATTTACTCCTGACTGTTCATGCAAAAACTTACTATTTTTACTCAAAATCTTTCGACTATGCATTATTCCCGCTTTAATATATTCTTTTTTTTAATGCTTGCTTTTTCTGTTGTAATAGCATCCTGCGATAAAGATGATGAAGGAAGTGATTTTGTAAAAACCGGACTTCCCATGACACCTGGACAGGAAGTTCCAACACCACCGGTTGCATCAAACGCTACCGGATCCATTGATGCAACTTACAGTCAGAGAACCCGTACATTATCCTATAAAGTTACCTGGCAGGGTTTAACCAGCGATAGCATAAGAGGCATGCATATCCATGGTCCGGCAGACCCGGGTACTGCCGCAGGCATTTTACAAGGTTTTTCGGGTTATCCACTAAAAGCGTCCGGCACCTATTCCGGCTCTGTGTTTGTTGACGGAGTAGTAATTAAAGAAGAAGTTTTACTGGCTAATAAATTATATATTAATCTTCATACAAAAGCTAACCCGGCGGGAGAAATCAGAGGCCAGTTGATAATGCAATAAGTTAAGTTGCACAACTGAATATAGAAAGAAGGAAAAGTAGCCTTACAATACCTCAAACCAAACCGGAGTTTTATCATTGCTATCTGCAGTGTAGTTGATTGACAGTTCTTCGCCTGGCTTTATTCCTCGTAGAGATGTTACTGTAATAAACTGTGCAACAAAATTCATCTCATACCTACAGTTAGCGTTGTAAGAGTGATTGTAAATGGATATATAACCCATTGCAACGCAGCATTGATTCTGTCCCCATTCAAAAATGTAATCGTGCAACAGGGTTTGATCGAGTAATTTCCTTTCATTATGGTTCATCACAATCACAGGTGCAATTTCAATAACCGTATCTGTTGCTATTTTTCCACTCGCAAACATGCCGCGGCCTTTTTCTTTTGCATCACCAACAAAAATTAAAGGATGCAAATAGTTTTTTCTTTTCACAAATAATAATAAAAGATGCAATATAAGATGGTCATGCAGTTCAACCTGTAATTTTGATGCATGACTTTGGAAGAACTCAAAGAAGAATATGACCTTTTATTAGAAACAGCCGATGCAGAGCAGATGCGCCAATTCCTGGATGATCAAAATATTAGCGACATCGCAAATTTGGTGTACGAATACCCCGAACAGGAAAGCAGCATTATATCCAGCATGGCCATCCACCGGGCAGCCGGGGTTTTTAAAATTCTGGAATTCCCTACACAGCAAAGTATTATTCAAACGTTGCCACCCAATAAAACCGCAGAGCTTTTGAATGAACTGCCGGCTGATGACAGAACTTCATTTTTAGAGGAATTACCCAGTAATGTAGTTCGTGAGTTAATAAAACTTTTAAATCCTGAAGAACGAAAAATCACACTGTCGCTTTTAGGCTATCCCGAAAATAGTGTGGGAAGGTTAATGACCCCGGACTATGTATACGTTTATGAAAACAATTCAGTTGCAGAAGTTTTAAACATTATTCGTCGTGTAGGTAAAAACAGTGAAACCATAGATGTAATATATGTCATCAATGAAAAGGGAGAACTGCTGGATGATATACGGATTCGTGAATTTATACTGGCCCCTCCCGATACAAGGGTGAAGGATCTGATGGATGAAAGAGTGATCTCATTAAATGCATACAACGACCAGGAAGTTGCAAATGAGGCATTTAAAATGAACAACCGCGTTGCATTACCAGTTGTAAGCAACAATAACACCCTCCTTGGTATTGTTACCATTGATGATGTTTTATGGGTTGCCAGCGAAGAATTCAGCGAGGATATTCAAAAGATCGGCGGAACACAGGCGCTGGAACAACCTTATCTGGAAATGCCTTTGATTAAGTTATACAAAAAAAGAGTTATCTGGCTTTTTATACTTTTCATTGGTGGACTTATGACGATTTCTGCCATGCACAGGTTTGAAGATACTATTGCCCGTGTAGCTTTATTAGCCTCATTTATTCCTATAATCATTGCCAGTGGGGGAAATAGTGGTTCACAAGCTGCGACATTAATTATACAGGCAATGGCACTTGGAGAGATCAGCATAAAAGATTGGTGGCGCATCATGCAACGTGAAATAGTTTCCGGTCTGTTACTGGGACTAACTTTAAGTGCTTTGGGTATACTGGTGATTTTTATCTGGCATTTCTTTTCCGATGTGTTTGGTGTGTACTATTTAAGCATAGCACTTACAATTGGTATTTCTATTACAGGAGTTGTGTTATGGGGTACTTTGGTGGGCTCCATGCTTCCATTAATATTAAAACGGCTGGGAGCCGATCCGGCTGCCTCTTCAACACCTTTTGTTGCCACATTAGTAGATGTAACCGGGCTTGTTATTTATTTTACTGTGGCATTTTTAATACTTGGTGGCAAATTGTTGTAATTGGTTCATTTCAGCCCAAAGTTTTGGGTTGTCCTCTATTTTACAGATTTTCGCATCTAATTAAATGAAAACCAAGAGACATGTGCGGAATTGTTGCTTATATCGGTCCCCGTGAAGCGTACCCAATTATTCTTAAAGGATTAAAACGTCTTGAATACAGAGGCTATGATAGTGCCGGCGTAGCCTTGCTGGACGGGGAACTAAAGGTTCATAAGAAAAAAGGCAAAGTTGCAGAACTGGAAGACCTTCTGCAGGGAAAGGATATGCATGCCCACATTGGTATTGGCCATACACGCTGGGCCACCCATGGAGAACCCAGCGACCGCAATGCACATCCGCACACTTCTGCCAGCGGTAAACTGGCAATGATCCATAATGGTATAATAGAAAACTACGCACAGCTAAAACAAGAGCTAAGCTCTAAGGGCTATACTTTTCAAAGTGACACCGATACAGAAGTGCTGCTGAACTTTATTGAGGATATTCAGGAAAATAATAATTGTCCGGTGGAAGAAGCTGTACGTATTGCCTTAAAAAGAATTGTTGGGGCATATGTAATTGTGGTAATTGATAAAAAAGCACCAGATACACTTATTGCTGCCAGAAAAGGAAGTCCCCTGGTAATCGGCATTGGTAAAAACGAACATTTTTTAGCCTCCGATGCATCTCCCATAATAGAATACACCAAAGAGGTGGTTTATGTAAATGATTATGAAGTAGCAATTATAAAAGCAGACGAATTAGTATTAAAAAATCTCGGCAATGAAAAACAAACGCCATTTATCACCAAACTTGACTTAGAGCTTGCTGCAATTGAAAAAGGTGGTTACGACCACTTTATGTTAAAGGAAATTTTTGAACAGTCCCAAACCATTTATGATTGTTTGAGAGGCCGGCTTGATGCCACTGCAGGTACCATTACAATGAGTGGCGTGGAGAAATATGCAGAGCAGATAATGAATGCACCGCGAATTATTATGGTGGCGTGTGGAACCAGTTGGCATGCAGGGCTGGTAGCAGAATATATTTTTGAAGAATTATGCCGCATAAATGTAGAAGTAGAATATGCTTCTGAATTCCGTTATCGCAATCCAGTGATCAACGAAGGCGATGTGATTATTGCTATTTCTCAAAGTGGTGAAACTGCAGACACTTTAGTTGCAATAGAAAATGCAAAAGCAAAAGGCGCTACAATTCTCGGCGTAGTGAACGTTGTGGGTTCTTCCATTGCCCGTCTGTCTGATGCCGGTGCATACACGCATGCAGGCCCTGAAATCGGAGTTGCCTCTACCAAAACATTTACAGCACAATTAGCAGTTTTAACCATGATTGCTCTGAAGATTGGTTATCAGAAAGGCACGTTGCCTCAGAAACGCTATCTGCATTTGTTGAATGAATTACATTCTATACCGGAAAAGGTTTCTATAATGCTTCAACAGGCAGATCATGTAAAGAAATTAGCAGAAAAATATAGGGGTGCCACTAATAGCTTATACCTGGGAAGAGGATATAATTTTCCTGTAGCTTTAGAAGGCGCTTTAAAGCTTAAAGAAATTTCCTATATTCATGCTGAAGGCTATCCAGCTGCGGAAATGAAACATGGCCCAATTGCACTGGTAGATGAGAAACTTCCGGTTGTATTTGTAGCTACAAGAGATTCTTACCATGAAAAGGTACTAAGTAATATGCAGGAAATAAGGGCAAGAAAAGGAACGGTAATAACTGTAATTAATGAAAGTGATGAACAAAGTATTTCATTAGCAAATGATGTAATAATTGTTCCTGAGGCAGATGAAATTGTGGCTCCTATGCTCAGTGTAATTCCACTTCAGCTTTTTGCATATTATATTGGCGTAGCAAAGGGTTTTGATGTGGATAAGCCGCGCAACCTTGCAAAGTCAGTTACCGTCGAATAATTCCAGACGTTGTAAATACAATAATCACCCGCATGAATAAACTGAGAAAAAAGCCCTTAAAATCTATCGGTTATGGATTTATTGCTGACGAATATTTGCCGGATGGAAAAGATGAATACCACCTGCGCAACCTTCAAAACAGGAATGGCATCAGCTATCGCAACCTTTCTGCATATGAAATTGAAGTTTTAGTTCGTAACAGCAATACATCCGATGACTGGAATAAATTACAGGTTTCTGATGCATTTAACCCCGAGCTGGTAAAAAACTGCAAATTCTTTGGATTGGTGCGCATCGGCAAACTGGAGCCTGTTTCTCTTGAGTACCATAACATCTGCATGCCTGTAGGATTGTACAACAGCACTATTATCAGTTGCGATTTTGGTGATAACGTAGTTATCAATAATGTTAACTACATGTCTCACTACATTATTGGCAGTGAAGTAATGATCTGCAATGTTCATGAGCTGCATGTAACAGAACATTCAAAATTTGGCAATGGCATCATCAAAGAAGGAGAAGATGAAGCGGTAAGGGTATGGCTGGAAGTATGTAATGAAAATGCAGGTAGAAAAATTTTGCCTTTCAACGGCATGCTTCCGGGGGATGCGTACTTATGGTCTAAATACAGGAATGATGATGTGCTGATGCAGAAGTTTAAAGAATTTACTGAAAAGAATTTCGATAAGCAAAGAGGCTATTATGGCAAAATAGGAGACCGCACAGTAATTAAAAACACCAGCATCATTAAAGACGTTTGGGTAGGCAGTGACGCATATATAAAAGGAGCAAATAAACTAAAGAATCTAACCATAAATTCTTCGCCGGAAGGGCCATCCCAAATTGGAGAAGGCTGTGAAATAGTGAACGGGATTATTGGTTATGACTGCCGGATATTTTATGGCGTTAAGGCAGTGCGTTTTGTATTGGCTTCACATTCTCAGTTAAAATATGGCGCACGCCTTATTAATTCTTACTTAGGAAATAATGCAACTATCTCCTGCTGCGAGGTATTGAATTCTCTTATTTTTCCGGCACATGAGCAACATCACAATAATTCATTTTTATGTGCTGCCTTGGTGATGGGTCAAAGCAACATAGCTGCCGGGGCTACCATTGGTTCCAACCATAACAGCCGTGCTGCAGATGGAGAAATTGTTGCTGCACGTGGCTTCTGGCCGGGACTATGTGTAAGCCTGAAGCATAATTCAAAATTTGCCTCTTTTACTTTGCTGGCTAAAGGCGATTATCAGTCCGAATTAAATATTTCACTACCATTTAGCTTAGTAACAGATGATGTAACAAATAACAGACTTGTAATAATGCCTGCTTATTGGTTTATGTACAATATGTATGCATTGGCCCGTAATACAGCAAAATATGTAGACCGCGATAAAAGGACGAACAAAGTTCAACAAATAGAATATAATTATCTGGCACCGGATAGTATAAACGAAATTTTTACTGCTCTTCAGTTAATGGAAAAACTAACCGGCAAGCCCCGGGATAATGTAGCCGATAAATCAGACGACATTCTGATGGACACGGAAAGAATTATTTTAAATGACCCACTGAAAAATTCAACAGAAGTATATGCCAGTAATTTTGAAAATAGTAGCCGTCCCACTGTGCTTATAAAAGTAAAGGAAGCATCTACTATTTATAAGGAACTGATTGTATATTATGGAATAAAAGAACTGGTTGCGCACATCTTATCACAAGAGCTTGGCTCCCTGTCTGACCTTCTGAATGCTTTGCCAAAGCCTAAACGATTGGAATGGCATAATGTCGGTGGACAGCTGTTGACGAAAGAATCTTTAGAAGCTTTATTAAACAATATAAGAACAAACAAAACCCGCAGTTGGGAAGAAGTGCATCGCTTTTACTTTGAAAATGGTGAGAAGTATCCCGAACAAAAACTACATCATGCCTTTGCGTCACTTCTGGAAGTGCAGCAAATACAGCCTCATGAATTAACACCGCAGTTATTTAAACAGTGGTTGCAGCAAGCTGTTGCTACAAAAGAATGGATGACCAAAAATATTTATCAGTCCAGGGCCAAGGATTATCAAAACGAGTTTCGTAAAATGATCTATGATAATGAGCAAGAAATGGAAAAAGTTTTAGGCAGTTTGGATGATAATGTTTTTATTAACCAGCAAACAGAGGAGCTTCACCAGTTTCAAAAAGACGTAAGTCTGATCCTTAATAACTTCAACAAAAAAAATCCCTCAATGGGAGGGATGGTTGCTAACAAGTTATAGATTGCGGGGCAAAGGTAAAAGCCCTTGTGGGATGTTCCAAACATTTAGAAGCTTGCTTATTTCTTACGGAAGAAAATACGAACTGGAACTCCGGTAAAATCAAAATGCTGGCGTAGCTGATTTTCCAGGTAATTGCGGTAAGGTTGCTTTATATCCTCCGGGTAATTGCAGAAAAAAGCAAAAGAAGGCACAGCCGTTGGCAATTGAGTTACATATTTTATTTTTACAGGATTGCCACGTACAACCGGTGGATGATAGCCTTCTATTGCTTTCAACAGTACATCATTTAACCGGGAAGTAGGTATTTTTCGCTGACGATTTTCATACACCTGCAAAGCAATTTCAATGGCCTTGTAAATTCTAACTTTCTCTGTTGCAGAAACAAACAGAACAGGTACATCCGTAAATGGTGCCAGGCGTTGCCTGAGGGTCTTTTCATAATCTCTTGCTGTATTGGTTTCCTTACTAAGAAGATCCCATTTATTCACTAATAGAACTATGCCCTTTCCTTTTTTTGAGGCAAGACTGAAAATATTTAAGTCCTGTGCAGTAATGCCCTTTTCCGCATCTAATAATAACAGACAAACATCGGCTTCATCCAATGCTTTTATAGCCCTTATAACAGAATAAAACTCCAGGTCGTCGTGCACTTTGGTTTTTCTCCTGATACCTGCAGTATCAATCAGAATAAAATCTTTGTTGAAAAGATTATAACGGGTATGAATAGTATCTCTTGTGGTTCCTGCAATATCACTTACAATGGTTCTTTCATTGCCAATTAACGCATTCAGCAACGATGATTTACCAACATTCGGTTGGCCAATAATAGCAAACTTTGGAAGTGAAGTTTCTTCGCCGGTATCGCTATCTTTCTGGATCAATGATACAACTTCATCCAGCATTTCGCCTGTGCCACTGCCAGTCGCGGAAGAAATGAAGAATATTTTGTCAATGCCCATGCTGTAAAATTCAGCGGCTTCCAGCATCTTATTATTATTATCTACTTTATTTACAACTAAAAAAACAGGCTTTGTTGAACGCCGCAATATTTTTGCCATTGCATCATCTAAATCTGTGATGCCTGTTGCCGCATCTACCATAAATAATATTGCACTTGCCTCTTCTACAGCAATTTTTACCTGCTTCCTGATCTCCCGCTCAAATACATCATCGCTGTCTGGAACAAATCCTCCTGTATCTACAACATTAAAGTTCTTTCCATTCCAGTCGGCTACGCCATACTGGCGGTCCCGTGTAACGCCGCTGGTATCATCTACAATGGCTTTGCGTTGTTCCAGTAATCTGTTAAACAGAGTGCTCTTCCCAACGTTAGGTCTCCCAACTATTGCTACAGTAAATGCCATAAATACCCCCAGCCCCTGAAGGGGGAGTTTAGACTATATTGTTCTTTTCGGATTATTGAAAATCAACCCTGAGTTATCAGTAACTTAATTCAACGCTGCAAAAATACATCTGATTATTGCTTCTGCAGGGCTTTGCGGTTTGCGTTGTAATAATTTAAAAAGCGAATGACATCAGCTTCTTTTTTGAAATCAATTTTATTTTGTTCAATAAAAGCAGCAAAGGAGGATGCTAACGGTAAATATTCAAGAATAGCATCTTTGTTTAACTTTTTAATCCTTTCCACACGGTCATTGAAATGAAGAAAATAATAAATTTCATCAGTGAAGAAATATCTTTTTTGCGTTCTGAAAAGTGAATCTGCAGAACCTACTTTTCTTTTTTTATGTTTCAGTAGCTGGTATTCCCCCGCGGACAGAACCTGCATGTAATCATCTACTTTTTTATTTTGAATGAACAGGTGAGGAATATTGCCAAGAAATATTACTGAATCTTTATCTGTAAACATAATTCTAGACACATCCAGACCGACCAAAACCATTTCCTCACCATTCTTTAAAAAATGAATTTCATTTGTCGCCAGATTCAGCCGGATGGTTGCAGAATATATTTGCCCGGTTTTAGTATAAAGTTTAGCAGGAATAAATTCTTCTCGCCAAAAAGGGCTTCCCTTTACTTTATCATAAGGTATGCGGCCACTGGTGCCGTCTACTCCATCAAATCGTACTTCAGATATTATTTCCCGATGCTGTGCTTGTGCCAAATTGGCAATCTGACCTGTTACCGCATCATATTTTATCGTTTGACTGAAAGCTGAAAAACTAAATAATACCAGTATTACCGGAAAGAGGGATTTAAAAGGCATGGTGGTGTTTTCTTTGCAAGTTACTCAATTTGTTTAGTACCCGTACTCTTTAAGGAATGTTTCATTCTCCCGCCACTTTGGCCGCACCTTTACAAACAATTCCAAAAAAACTTTTTGCCCGAGAAACAATTCGATGTCTTTTCTTGCTTCTGTACCAATCTTTTTTATCATTTTTCCGCCTTCTCCTATTATAATCGATTTTTGCGTTTCACGCTGCATAATAATGTTTGCACCAATTTTAATAAGATTTGATTTTTGTTTGAATTCATGCACTAATACTGTTGTATGATATGGTATTTCTTCTTCAAATAAATCATAAATCTTTTCACGAATCATTTCCGCTACAAAAAAACGCTCCGAAAGATCCGTCATCTCATCTTCCGCAAAAAACGGTTCCCCTTCGGGCAGCATCTCTTTTATTAGATGTAATAATTTTTCAATGTTCTTATGAGTTAACGCGGAAATAGATAATACATTTTTGCAATAAGCCTTATTCTTAAAAAATGCAGTTGCTGTTTCAATTTTATCCGTTTTTGCATTATCTATCTTATTCAAAACCACAATAGCATTAACGTTCAATTTTAGAGATGAGAAAATAGTGTCACATTCTTCCCAGTTATCGTTAATATCAACTAATAAAATTGCTACGTCTGCATCTTCAAGAGCACTTTTTACAGCCTGCATCATTTTTTCGTGCAGCCTATATTTAGGTTTTATAATTCCGGGGGTATCAGAAAAAATCATCTGGTATTCATCCGTTGTTAATATACCTTTTATACGGTGCCGTGTTGTTTGCACTTTAGAAGAAACAATAGCTAATTTCTCACCAATCAAAGCATTTAACAAGGTGCTTTTACCAGCATTTGGTCTGCCAAAGATGTTTACAAAACCGGTTTTCATTTGAGATGCCGCAAAAGTAGAGCATTAAATCTTTGGCAGGAACGGCAGGTGTGTTGTATATTTGCGCCCACATCGCGAAGTAGAGCAGCGGTAGCTCGTCGGGCTCATAACCCGAAGGTCGGGAGTTCGATCCTCCCCTTCGCAACAAAGTCCCAAATTGGGACTTTCTTATTTATATATTGAGATGCTTTGTGGTATTTTGAATCATCTCCCCATTTTCTTTATCACCGACCCTCCGCTTTTATTTTCTTTTACAGCAGCAGCGCCTTTATAAAGAACATCACTGCCACCGCTTGCTTTTGCACCTAAGTCTTTATTTACAGTAATATGAACATCGCTGCCGCCGCTTGCTTCTATAGAGCATGTTTCTGTAACTAAACCGTATCCGTCAAAATCGCTGCCACCGCTGGCTTCAATAACAACCCGATTGGCATTGCCCGAAATATCTATATCTGATCCACCACTTTGGTCAATTTTCAAATCCTGCACTGAAACTTTCCCTTCAAAATCAGAACCACCCGAAATACTTAGAGCAAAGCTGTTGCCTTTAATGGTGCCATCAAGCATAATATCACACCCTCCTGAGGCAGACAACATATCCAGCTTTCGGAATGAGACATATGCTTTTAGCTTTCTTTGACTGGTAAAGATGACTTTGTTCTTTTCCTCGTAGTCATACCAGATATTTAGAATACCATTTTCTACCACAGTTTTAATCCGCTCACGGTATTTAGGTTCTGAAGCACTTACGGCAATTGCTTCTTCTCCATTGACAAGGTATAAATCAATTCCCCCTGAAACTTTAATTGCATGAAAATTTTTAGCTGTTCGGACTTCAGCATTAGCATCATAAACTACTTTTTGGGCAGAGGCTGAAGTAACCCAAACAAAAAGAGAAAGAGCAAGCAGTGTTTTTTGCATACAAAGGCTTTTTTTAATCTACGTAAAAGAAAAGAAAAAGTTACAAGAATGTAAAGTTAATTATGCTTATTTTTGTTTTTTTTCAGCGTTTACCGGGGTGTTTCACTCTGAGTTCGACGAAAACGAACTTCGTCAGGCTTAGTGTCCGAGACTGAGATTATACCCGTAGAACCTGATCAGGGTAATGCCTGCGCAGGGAGGTTAAACCATTATTCCTCTCCGTTGCATTTCCCTTTCATTTAAAAAATTTAGTAAATGAAAAGGATTGCTTTAATTGTTGTAATACTATTTTCAAGCTCTATGGTTTTTGCCCAGGAAGACACTGTGGAGTTACTGCCAGTGGAAGTGAAAGCTCTGCGTGCCAATGCGACTGCGCCTTTTACAAAAACAAACATCAGCAAAACGGAAATCCTTAAATTAAATACAGGGCAGGACCTTCCCTTTTTTTTGAATCAAACTCCTTCTGTTGTTGTTAATTCTGATGCGGGGAATGGTGTTGGGTACACAGGCATTCGTATTCGTGGATCGGATGCTACCCGTGTAAACGTTACATTAAATGGTATCCCATTTAATGATGCCGAAAGTGGTGGAACTTTTTTTGTTGATATGCCCGATTTTGCATCATCTGTAAATAGCATACAGATACAACGTGGTGTAGGCACTTCCTCTAATGGCCCCGGTGCTTTTGGCGCAACAATTAACATAAGTACTCATGAAATAAACAACACACGCTATCTTGAATTGAACAACAGTATCGGTTCTTTCAATACAATAAAAAATACACTTAAAGCAGGTAGTGGTTTATTGAATAATCGTTTCACTATTGATGCACGCCTCTCCCAAATTACAAGTAATGGGTATATAGACCGTGCCAGCAGTGATTTAAAATCGTATTATTTTTCAGGTGCTTATTTAAATAACAAAAGCAGCATACGGTTTACAACTTTTGCAGGCAAGGAGAAAACGTACCAGGCATGGAATGGTGTTTCCGAAGAAGATTTAAAAACTAACCGTACCATCAATTATGCCGGCATGGAAAAAGAAGGAGAGCCTTATGATAACGAATCAGATAATTACACCCAAAGGCATTACCAGGTATTCTTTGATCATAAATTATCTCTTAAGCTTGTATTTAATACCGCCTTATTTTATGTAAAAGGGAAAGGATATTACGAACAATATAAAGCTGGTGCATTTTACGCTGATTACAACCTGATGAATGCAATACGGAATGGTGATACAATTTTTACAAGTGATCTTGTGCGGCAATTATGGCTGGATAATGATTTTTATGGCAACATTTTTTCTCTGCAATACAAGAATACAAAAACCGAAGCCACACTTGGCGGGGCTGTTACTCAATATAAAGGAAAACACTTTGGTGAAGTGGTCTGGGCACAGGAAGGGTTAACTGGTGATACAAGGTGGTACGATAATGATGCGACAAAAAATGATTTTAATGTCTATGCAAAATGGCACCAAAGTATATCCACAGGTTTTAAATTATATACCGATCTGCAGTTGCGGGCAATAAGTTATCAAATAAACGGCTTCCGCAACAATCCTTCTCTTTTCGTAAATAATAAATACATTTTTTTTAATCCGAAAATTGGAATCAGTTACTCTAAAAACAATATGCTTCTTTATGGCTCGTATAGCGTAGCCAATAAAGAACCTAATCGCGATGATTTTGAAGCTGCAGAGTACCAGCAGCCCCAAAGAGAACAATTACACGATATAGAGGTTGGGCTGGAGCGAAAAACAAATAAATACAGGTATGGTATTACAGGATTTTTCATGAAGTATAAGGATCAGTTGGTACTTACAGGAAAAATAAATGATGTGGGAGCATATACCCGCACCAACATTGATAATAGTTACCGCACCGGAGTTGAATTAGAGGGAAGTGCAACAATTACAGATAGATTTCGGGTAAACGGGAATCTATCACTAAGCCGTAACCGCATTAAAAATTTTATAGAATATATAGATGATTATGATAACAACACCCAGAACATGAATATCTATAAAGAACCCAATATATCCTTTTCTCCAAACATTATTGGAGTAGCTAATGTAGCAACATTCCCTATAAAAAACCTGGAGGTTAGTTTACTCAGTAAGTATGTTGGTAAGCAGTATTTAGACAACACCCGTAATGAGCAAAGAAAATTGAATTCCTTTTTAACACAGGATATACGAGCTATTTTCTCGTTCAGCAAAAAGTGGTTCAGAAATGTACAAGTTATTGCTCAGCTAAATAACATTTTCAATGTATTGTATGAACCAAATGGCTATACGTTTAGCTACTATTACAATAATCAGCTAACTACAGAAAATTATTATTTTCCTATGGCCGGAAGAAATTGGATAGTAGGGTTGAATGTGAAGCTGTGATGCAAATTCTGAGTTCTGAGTTCGGAGCTCTGAGTTCAGAGCTCTGAGTTCGGTGTGGTGTAAACTGTCAACTGCAAACTGTCAACTGTCAACTGCTTACTCTCAACTCCGAACTGTCAACTGCCCATACTTCTCCTGCCATTCTAAAATACCACCTTCAAGATTAAAAGTGTTTTTAAAGCCTAATTGATCCAACACAAGGCAGGCCATCATACTGCGATGTCCGCTGCGGCAATGTATAATTACTTCTTCATCTTTCAAATCCTCCAAATCATCTACCTGCATTGTTTGAATTTTTCCTAATGGAAATAATTTTCCTCCCATGTTTGCTTCGGCATACTCATGCGGCTCCCGAACATCAATAAGATGAATGTTTTCGCCGCTATCTATTCTATGCTTTAATTCGGTAACAGTTATGTTTTTCATTTTCAGATGAAAAAAAGTTTGAAGTATCAATTTATTATTGTTCTATATCATCTTCCTGTTCCTGCTCCTGTTCTTGTTCTTTTTTTCTTTGCCAGATAGCATTTCTTCTGGCTCTTTCCAACGAATCTACATTTGGCTTTTCCAATCCTAACCAAATATCTATGGTCTGGCCTGTACGGATGCGGAACTGCCTGTCATCTTCGTTCCTATGTTCAGGGCTTTGTTTATATACATAAGCAGTGGCTGGATCTCTTACTAAAGGATCGGTTATAACTGCGCCTATAATTAATCCACGTTCATCCATAAAGATTTTAACAGAATCGTACATCATACCTAAAAGCAGGGGAACAGGCATGTCTGTATTACCAACACCGGTTCCCAAAACAAGTGAAATTTTACTTCCGACTTTTACTTTTGCACCGGGTGGGATTCTGGTTCCGTTAAGAGTTTGTTCCAGCACAGAATTTTTGGCAAAATCGGTCTTAAATGTAGTGTCACCTAATCGTAAACTAAGGTTCTTTAAGATCATTTCTGCATTACGAAAACTATACCCTATCAGGTTAGGCATATCTACATCCGGCGGCAGTACACGATTGATGGTTACGTAAATGGTTCGGTTCACCTTCACAACGGCATCCCCTTCCGGTATTTGCTTTATAATAACTGTAGGCGGCAGGGAATCGTAATAAACAGAATCCTGGATAACTAACTCAAAACCTTTTTCTTCCAACATTGCCCTGACCTCATCCAACTTTTTTCCTTTTACTGAAGGAACGGTACGGGCTACGCCATGCTGGGTTATCCAGTTTAAAGACGTAGAAAACAGCAAACCTATAACTACAATAAACAATAGCCCGATAAGAATATTAAGCAGTAACGGACGGCTCGTGATGTATTTCTTTATAAACATCTTCAAATGAAAACCCTGAAAATTTTGGGGTGCAATATAATTAAACTTAAATGGTGAGAAGGCTACTCCACAGCAGCTGTTTTCAAGGCATCGTTTATTATGGTTGTATAAAATTCTTTCAGACTCCAGCCCATTGCCTGTACTTGCTGGGGAACAATACTTTCTTCGGTTTGCCCCGGGACTGTATTTATTTCCAGCATAAATGGTGCATTGATAGTTGTATTGTATATAAAATCTACCCTAACTACACCACTGCAATTAAAAATCCTGTAAATTTTTTTTGCAGCTTCTTCTATTTGTTCTTTCCAGGTAGTGTATATATCTGCAGGCGTCACCTCCGAAGATTTTCCTTCGTATTTAGCCTCAAAATCAAAAAAATCTTTTTGAGAAATTACCTCTGTAACAGGCAGCACATGTATTTTATTTTCAGATTTGAATACCCCTACTGTAAACTCTCTGCCGATGATCATTTCTTCTATTAATACCTGGTCATCTTCCTTGAAAGCCTTTTCCAAAGCATCTTTCAACGCATTTTCTTCTGTTACTTTACTCATGCCAATACTCGAACCCCCATTATTTGGCTTAACAAAAACTGGCAGCTGAAGCTGAGAAAGAATCTCATCTACATTATACCCGGAATGCTGAAATAAATGTATTGATTTAGCCACATGTATGCCTGCCATTGCTGCTACTGCTACAGTATAGCGTTTATTGAATGTGATTGCAGAAGTGGCTGCGTTACATGACGTGTAAGGAAGCCGTAGCATATCAAAATAACCCTGCAGTTTACCATCTTCGCCGGGAGTACCATGCATGCCAATGAAAACAGCATCAAAAAGAACCTTTTTGCCTGTCAACTGAAGTGAAAAGTCCTCTCTGTTAACTTTTATGTTCTTCCCATCCATTTCATAAAACCATCCCTTTGGGCTGATATTAATTTTATATACTTCAAACAGATCTTTATCCAAATGATTATAAATAGTAGTAGCGGTCTTATATGAGATAGTAGCTTCCGCTGAAAACCCCCCTGTAACCAATGCTATATTTTTCTTCATTACCAGTTTATAAGTGGGCAAAAATAAGAAAGGTGAAGAAAGTTACTCCTTCACCTTTGTTACAGGAAATATCACCTGTTTTTAATAGCAGTTGTACCTGCTTTAAGTAGCGGTAAGTTACAACTTTTAATCGAGATGCAATTTTTCTTTTTTATCAAGCAATTCTTCTACTGTTTCCCTGTACATTTCATCAGGTACGCAGCAATCTACAGGGCATACGGCAGCGCATTGGGGTTCCTCATGAAATCCCTGGCACTCTGTGCATTTACTGGGAACAATATAATAGATGTCAACAGCTATCGGGGCATTTCGTTGTTCGGCATCCACCACAGTACCATCAATTAATGTGTGTGCCCCTTTTACATTGGTGCCATCTGTAATTGCCCATTCCACTCCGCCTTCGTAAATAGCATTATTGGGGCACTCCGGCTCGCAGGCGCCGCAATTAATACATTCATCTGTTATTTTTATTGCCATAATTCCGTTTGAATAGTATAGAATTAATTTTACCAACAAAATTAAAGGGTGCACATCAAATTACCGCCTTTAGAAATTGAGCTGCATGATTGAAGGTTTTATAGTTAAAATTTTGTAAGAACATGAATTTACATAGTCGAATAGAAGTGTTAGTTAGTTTAGGAAAATATATGTTGGACAACGATGAGGAATGGCTAAGGGTAAAAGAAAAAGCTTACAATGAAAATAAATGGTTTACACCTGAATTTATTGAACTGGCTGTAAAAAACATAACCGCAAACTATTTAAAGAAAGAACATTTAACAGCACTTGCTTCACATTATCTATTGCCTGATACAAATGATGATCCCAGGAAAATAGGGCTGGTAATGGCAGGCAATATTCCCTTAGTTGGTTTTCATGATGCATTAAGTGTTTTTTTAACCGGCCACTATGCCATTGTGAAACCTTCTTCTAAAGATGCAGCTTTGGTGAAGCATTTAATTCAAAAGCTAAAAGAACTAAATAATGAAGCCGAACCTTATTTCGAAATAAAAGACCTGCTTCAGGGCTGTGATGCCTACATTGCCACGGGCAGCAATAATACAGCACGTTATTTTGAATACTACTTTAAAAAATACCCTCACATTATCCGAAAGAACCGTACGTCAGTTGCCATTTTGTCTGGCAGGGAAACAGCGGAAGATTTGGAGAACCTTGCTGATGATGTTCATCATTATTTTGGCTTAGGTTGCCGTAATGTAACAAAATTGTATGTGCCTGATGGATATGATTTTGTTCCTCTTTTAGAAGCTTTTAGAAAATACCAGCATTTTAATAACCATAATAAATATAAAAATAATTATGAATACCGTATTGCTGTGAATATATTAAACAAGCGGTATTACATGACCAACGGTACCATTATTTTAACTGAAGATGCTTCTCCATTTTCCCCAATAAGCCAATTACATTACGAATATTACAAAAATGCAAAGCAGCTAAAGGAAAAAGTTTCAAATAATGAAGCTTTTCAGTGTATAGTTGGGTCAGGTACTATTCCATTTGGACTGGCACAGTGCCCGCAATTAACTGATTTTGCAGATGGGGTGGATACAATAAAATTTTTAAAAAAATTATAAATACCTGACACAATGTACGAAGGTCTTAGTAAGGTTTTGTTAAACTAAAGGAATGGTAAAACTTTCTACTGACATAGTAGTTATTTTGTAAGGCACGTAATTTGTCAGAACTTTACTTTACAAGAACTTCAAATCTTTTAAAATGAAATTGAAACAATTGTTACTTATTGTTACTATAAGCGCTGTAACCGCAGTTGGCAGCGTTTGGACGTATAATAAATTCTTTGATCAGGACGCGGTGATCGGCTCTGCCGAAAAAGGGTTGCCAGTAAATTATGCAGGTTTTTTTGACGGAAAGGGCATCCCTGCTGAGGCGGTTGATTTTACCAAGGCAGCTAATACAGCAGTACCGGCAGTAGTACATATAAAAACTAAAATACCGGCCAAAAAATTAAGTAACGATGTGCCCCGACGCCGTGGAATGTTTGACGATTGGATTGAGGATTTTTTTGGATATGGCCCTAATTTGATGCCGGAACAAAGAGCCTCGGGTAGTGGTGTTTTAATTAGTGAAGACGGCTATATAGTTACCAATAACCACGTAATTACAAGTGGTGGTAATACAATTGCTGATGAGATTAATGTAACCCTGCACAACAGGAAGAGCTACAAAGCCAAAGTGATTGGAAGAGACCCAAGCAGTGATATTGCAGTGCTGAAAATAGACGGAAGTAAATTTCCTTTCCTGCTTTATGGCAACTCTAATAATATACAATTAGGCCAGTGGGTTTTGGCAGTTGGTTATCCACTTAATTTAGAAACAACGGTCACTGCAGGAATTGTATCTGCAACAGGCCGTTCTATTAACATCAACCGCAGACAAATCGCTGATAATGTTAGCCCTGTTGAATCTTTTATTCAAACAGATGCAGCAGTTAACCAGGGTAATAGTGGTGGGGCATTGGTTACAACAAACGGTGAATTGATAGGCATTAACTCCGCCATATTGGCCCCTACGGGAACCTATGCAGGTTATTCTTTTGCCATCCCTGTGCATATAGTGAAAAAAATTGTAGATGATATAGTGCGTTTTGGTGATGTGCAAAGAGGTTATCTTGGTATTAGCTATCCTACAACAGACGGTATGTCACAAGAGCAATTAAAGCAGGAAGGCGTGCCTGCCGATCTTGATGGTGTATATGTTTCTGATGTATCAAAGGATGGTGGTGCATATGCTGCGGGTATCAGGAAGGGAGATGTTATTACTAAGGTAAATAATGCAACGGTTATTTCCGGAATACAAATGAGTGCCCAGATAGCCAGTTTTCGTCCGGGAGACAGAGTGCCTATAACTTATGTACGTAATGGAAAAGAAATTACAACTGATATAACCCTCAAAAAAAAGCCGGGAACATTCGCTGATGTAGCTACAACAAATGTTGGTGCCAAACTAGGTGCGGACCTGGTAAATGTGGATAAGGAAAGAGCCCGTACCTATGGTATTGCCGGAGGAGTGATGGTTAAAAAAATCAGAGAAGGCGGACCGATCAGCCGCACAAGAATGGGAGAAGGCTTTATAATTACAAGTGTGAATGGACAAAATATAACCAGCCTTGATGATTTGAATAAGGTGCTTGGCAAGTCTTCCGGTTCAATTAAGGTAGAAGGTGTTTATCCGGGTTTTGAGAGTGTTTATCCATATGTTATAAATCTTGATCAATAAATTTAGAACGTTAAAGTGAAGCCGGCCTCGTGCCGGCTTTTCGCTTTTTACAGCCTTCCCTCTCTGTGCCTCTGACCACTCACCTATCACTTCTCATACACCAAAAATTCCCACGGTTGCATTTCAAAACTTTTTTCTGCAGTAAAATCATTTTCAGCGCCGGAGAAAATATTCTTGAATTTTCCTTTTACCCTGTTGTCTGGTATTTCAAACCGTATTTTATTTCTTGAAAGATTTAATATTACCAGCACCTCTCTTTCACCATTCTTACGAAGAAAAGAAAATATATTTCCGTCTTCACTGGTATGCAATCTAAAGTTTTGGGCGTCGGCTATTAACGCAGGGTTATCAGAATGTAAATGAAGCAAGGCTTTATAAAAATCATGGAGCTCATATTTACCGGTCCACTCAATAGGATCTTTGTCAAAAAACTTCAATCTTTTTTCATTCGGCATTTCCTGTCCGCTGTACACCAACGGCACTCCCGGCCATGTGCAGCTAAAAACTGCCAAAGCCTTTGCCATATCTCCATATTTTTCATATTCAGTCCCGTTCCAGCTATTTTCATCATGATTGGTGGTAAACCATGTCTTAATTCCCTTAACCGCCGAGTACCTCATTAGAATGCTGTCTAAAGAAGACACAGGAAGTCCGTTTTGATAAAAATTTTTTGCCTTGTGCATCCATGTCCATGTATAACAGGCATCAAACACGTGCATGTATTCAGGATGTTCCAGTGCATCTACCTCACCAAGCCAGAAAATGGGTTTTATGGCATCCACTTGCGGCTTTGCCTCCTGCCAAAAATCCAGTTCCACCCAAAATGCAAGATCGCACCGGAAGCCATCAATGTCTGCCTCTTTTACCCAAAATTTCATAGCATCTATCATAGCTTTGCGCAATTCAGGATTTGTAAAGTCAAGTTCAATGATATCGTCCATGCCGGAGGCTTTTTTAAAATCATTGGTAGCACTGTCTTTCTCAAACCATTCCGGGTGCTCTCTTGTCCATCGGTGGTCCCATCCTGTATGGTTGGGCACCCAGTCTATAATTATTTTAAAGCCCTGCTCATGTGCAGATTTTACCAGGTTTTTAAAGTCTTCCAATGTGCCAAATTCCGGGTTAATGGCAGTATAATCAGCGGCTGCATAATAACTGCCTAATGATCCTTTTTTATTTTTTTGTGCAATAGGAGTAACAGGCATAAACCAAAGGGTTTTTACGCCCATATCTTTTAACCTTGGTAGTTCTTTTGCAAATGCATTAAAAGTACCTTCTCTGGTATATTGCCTCACATTTACTTCGTAGATATTGGTGCTTTTGATCCATTCTGTTTTTGAAATAACATTCTGCATTGAATTATTTTTTTGTTTGCTTTGGTTTGCCTGATTGCAGCTTGTTAAACAAATAAAGCAACAAAAAGAACAAATAAATTTTACCATTTGTATTTATTTACCATTATTATGAAAATACAAGTTACTGCCAATCTTATATAGTATTTATCAACCTGTTAGCAGATTTGCTGCTAATTTTGCAGATAATGAAGACTTTTGATGTACCAATAATCTATAGAAGTCCTCTTATTTCTGCCATAAAGAAGAAGCGCAAGGAGCAGGATAGAATGAAGAAAGACTTCACTCCCACCCTGTTAGATTTTGGCCAATTGCACATTTACCTTGCCCGTCATTTCGGGTTTTGCTATGGCGTGGAAAATGCTATTGATATTGCTTTTAAAACAATAGAAGAAAATCCCGGCAGGAGAATTTTTTTGCTAAGCGAGATGATCCATAACCCGCAGGTAAATGCAGATTTGAAAGCTCATGGTGTACAATTTTTACAGGATAATTATGGAAACCAGTTAATTTCTTTTGATGCATTGAATAGTGATGATGTGGTGTTGATTCCTGCGTTTGGAACTACACTGGATATTGAAAATAAATTACGCAAGATCGGCATCCACATAGAAAAATATGATACCACATGCCCATTTGTAGAAAAAGTATGGAACCGTTCGGATGTAATAGCTAAAAGCAACTACAGTATTATTATTCACGGTAAGCCTGATCATGAAGAAACAAGGGCAACTTTCTCTCATGCATCTGCAAATGCACCTTCTGTTGTAGTTAGCGATATGATACAGGCACAGAAGCTGGCAAAATATATTTTAAACCAAAAGCCGGCAAACCAGTTTTATTCAGAATTTAAAAATCAATACTCTACAGGGTTTGATGTAGAAAGAGATTTACAACGCATTGGCGTAGTTAACCAAACAACTATGCTTGCCAGCGATACACAGGCAATTGCCGATTTCCTGAAAGAAACAATGGCTGCAAAGTTTGGCTTAACAGAAGAAAACATAAAAGATCATTTTGCAGATACAAGAGATACGCTTTGCTACGCTACTAATGATAACCAAAGTGCTGTAATGGGTATGTTGCAGGTAACTGCTGATGCTGCCATTGTTGTTGGTGGATATAATTCTTCCAATACATCGCACCTTGTAGAAATATGCGAAGAAAAACTACCAACCTTTTTCATTAACAGTGATGATAAAATTTTATCCGGCAAAACAATAATGCATTACGATTTTCACTCCGGTACAGAACTCATTACTAATGATTACCTGCCAGATAAAAAAGTGGTAACTGTGCTCATCACTAGTGGAGCCTCCTGCCCGGATGCACTGGTAGAGGGAGTTATAAAAAAACTTGCCGGCTTTTATCCTTCAGGCAAAACAATGGAAGAAATAGTGAGTCACTTTAACAAATTCAGCTAAATGTCACCCTGAGCTTGCCGAAGGGTCAATAGTATTCTTCAATATTATAGTACTCGTTATACAACATCTGGTAATATTCGTTAGCCATTCTGTTACTGTCAAACCGGAATTGTACGTCCCGCATGCCATTCTTTATAATTTGCTGCCAGATATTATAATCTTTATAGTATAATGGTAATATTTCTTGTTGCAGTATTTCATAGATCTTATCCAAATCGTACTGGTCCAGCTCCTGCACTGTAATATTCATATAATCTGCCGGCGGCACCACAAAACCATTATTGCCATGGTGAATAAATTCAGGTATCCAGCCATCGTTTGTAGAAAAATTAACTGCGCCATTCATAGCAGCCGTCATGCCGCTGGTGCCCGAAGCTTCCCGTGGCACACGTGGATTATTCAACCAGCAATCGGCAGCTTGCTTTAACCGTTTAGACAAGGTCAGTTCATATCCAATTAGCACGGCTACATTCTTAAACCGTTTGCTTAAATGTACAAGCTGGTTAAATTCAGAAATGGCCGGGTAGTCCACAGGATAAGGCTTTCCCGCCCAGATGATCTGCACAGGGTACTCTTTGTTATTGAGTAACTCTTCAAACCTTCTTGCATCACTTGCTATTAAACTCGCCCGCTTGTAGCCTGCAAATCTCCTTGCCCAAACAATTGTAAAAACGTTTGGGTCAAATAATTTGCCTGTTTGATCTGCTACATTTGCAAAAGCTCTTTTTTTTAAATATTTTTTCCGGTCATCAAAAGCATGATCATTTCCTTCTTCTTTTGCACGGTATAGTTGTTTATCTGCCCAGTACCGGTAGTTCTGCGCATTGGTAATGGAAAGTATCGGACAAATATTCTCATACTTGCTCCACATGTGGCGTGACACTTCACCATGCAATTGCGATACACCGTTTGCAATACGGGCAAACCTTAAAGCAGCTAAAGAATGATTGAACATATCATCGTGATTTTGTATCACCTGTTTTACCTCATCAACAGAGAGTCCGCAGAAGTAGCTCATTTTATGACACAGGTGAATGTCGTGCTTTTCATTCCCTGCTTCTTCAGGAGTATGTGTTGTAAATACCAGGCGCCTCTTAACTTCTTTCATATTTCTGCCAAATTTCTGGTATAAGTAAAATGCAGAGGAAATGCCGTGGGCCTCATTGAGATGATATGTTTCAGGTTCAAAACCTATTTCATCTAAAAGTTTTGCACCACCAACACCCAGCAAAATAAATTGGGCAACTTTGGTAGCTACGTTAGCATCATACAAACGATGAGTAATGGTTTGAGATACATAATCGTTTTCCGGAATGTCCGTGGTCATTAAAAAAATAGGTGCAGACTGAAAAGTTTGAGGTGGCAGATAAAGCACTTTTACCGAAACGGGATGCTCATGGATGGTAACATTAAACTTAATGCCGGTATCCTCTAAAAAGCTATAACTTTTTTCCATCCAGGTTACCTGTAAAGTTTGATCCTGACTGCGGGCCTGGTCATAATATCCATACTTCCATAATATGCCAATGCCTATAAGATTTTGTCGTAATTCAAATGCACTACGCATGTGAGAACCTGCCAGAAAACCAAGTCCGCCGCTGTAAATTTTTAAAGGTTGATGGATAGCAAATTCCATCGAAAAGTAGGCCGTGCTTTTTTTGTAACGCTCATCAATCGGGTAGGGAACCTGATAATTAATAAAATCCATTGCTAACAATCTTTAATGGGGGCGCAAGATAATGAAGTTTGTAATTTAGGCTGTTTGTGGATAGCCTGTCTGCATGCATGTTGTTTCAGGTGTGATTAATTTTGGCCACCCGAACTTTGTTTCTTCTTTGAAAAGCTACCATCAAAAAGACATTTTAATCCGCGATGGTTTCCGCAACCTTCGGTTTCTTTTAATGTTACAGTAGATGTGCCGAACTGTAATTCCAGCACGCAGGGATCACCACCTTGCCTATACATAGCACTATTTGAAGAAGCAATTAAAGCTGTTCCCTTCAATTCACCAACACATTCACCTTTATCTTTTTCAAAATGAATAAAAAATCTAAGTTCATTGGGATACCTGCCATCCCGTATAGAAACAATGTTCTTCTTATTCTTTACATAATCCCCTGCAAACTTATGAGTGCGGGAAAACGTATCAATCGGGTTAATCAGTTCAATAGTATTATCATCCAGTACGTCAGTCATAATTAAAACAAACTGCCGGGTATCGCTGTTAAAAGCATAAACATCTTTTCCTTCCGCTACTACATCATAAGGGAGTGTTTGTACAATAGCGCGGGAAACTGAAAACGATTTGTCTATTGTACTTACCTGGGTAGTAGTTTGATCCGAATCAGGAAGTAAAAAAGGGAAACTAGTTACAAATTTCCCGTCTTTGTCAAAAACTGCTATCAAAGCAGATTTTTTTTTGCCGCTTTCAGCCCGGATGACATAATAAGTTTCCGCTTTAGGTGCAGAAATCTTTGCCAGCCGGTAATATTTTACTCCATTCTTACCAAACAATTTAGAAGTAGTGGTGTCTGGTGTAAAACCGGAAAAGGCAAGAGTTTTTAAAGAGATAGTGTCCCGTTTCATCAGCAGAACACTGTCTGCAAGCTGGTAAGGCAGAGCAGCTTCTGAAAAGGCATTATTAAATCTTTTATAGTTAAATAAACCGTCATCTTCCGTTTCAACAACATCTGTCTGATTATTACAGGCCAACAGAATCGCAGCAAATAAAACACCCCCTACCCTTACCATTGCCAGGTATTTATTATAAAAAACAAATCTAATGAGAAAAAAGAATGTTTGAGAAATTGGAAATTCAGTTATTAATTTTTAGGTTTGTCTAAATTTATAATTAGACACGTTTGAATTATTCCACAAGCGAAGAAAATTACTTAAAAACTATTTATCATCTGCAGGCGGTTAAAGCAACTGTAACGACCAATGCAGTTGCTGAGCAATTACAAAACAGTGCTGCCTCTGTGACAGATATGATGAAAAAGCTAAATGCAAAAAAATTGCTGCATTATAAGCCATACTATGGTTTTTATTTAAGCACGGAGGGGAAAAAAATAGCACTAAACATCATTCGCAGGCACAGGTTATGGGAATACTTTTTATCAGAAAAATTAAAGTTTGGATGGGAGGAAATTCATGCGGTAGCGGAAGAACTGGAACATGTAAGCAGCAAAAAGCTGATAGATAAACTGGAGGAATACCTCGAATACCCGCAGTTTGATCCGCACGGCGATCCTATTCCCGACAGTCGTGGAAAAATCAAGAACAGGGACATATTTCCTTTGGAAAAGCTTCCCCTGAACCAGGTTGCTGAAGTTGTAAGAGTAAGCAATCCATCTGCTCATTTGCTGGATCTGCTGCAACACAAAAGTATCAGCATCGGCACCAGGCTGGAAGTAAAGAAACAGTTTGACTTTGATCATTCAATAGAAGTAAAAATCAAGCCGAATATCACACAAACCATTAGTGAACAATTAGCTAAAAACATATTTGTATCATATGAACTTTAGAACAGATGTGGACACATCATTAAGCGAAGTACACCAAAGTGTAGATACTACAGTAACTACAAAACCGGTATGGAAAAGGATCCTTTCTTTTTTTGGGCCTGCTTATCTGGTAAGCGTTGGTTACATGGACCCCGGTAATTGGGCAACCGACCTGGCAGGCGGAAGCCAGTTTGGATATACGCTTATATGGGTTTTGCTGATGAGTAACCTGATGGCATTGCTGCTGCAAAGTTTATCTGCAAGACTTGGTATTGTACGTGGCAGAGACCTTGCCCAGGCGAACAGGGAAACATATCCAAAAGGAGTAAACTTTATGTTGTACATACTGGCTGAAGTTGCAATTATTGCAATGGATCTTGCTGAAGTATTGGGTATGGCAATAGGTATTCAGTTACTTACGGGGATTCCGCTGATATGGGGTGTGCTTATTACTGTATTAGATACCTTTTTATTATTGCTTTTGCAACGACTTGGGATGCGTAAAATGGAAGCTTTTATTATTGCACTTGTTGCCGTTATAGGCGTTTCTTTTTTAATTGAAATAATATTAGCACAACCTGATCTTGGGCAGGTGGTGAAAGGATTTGTGCCCCACATTCCAAACAATGCCGCATTATATATAGCAATTGGAATTATAGGTGCCACTGTTATGCCCCACAATCTTTATCTGCATTCCGCACTTGTACAAACAAGAAAGATCAAAAGAGATGATGCCGGAATAAAACGGGCACTGAAATTGAATTTTATTGACACGACGATTGCGCTCAATTTTGCATTTTTTGTTAATGCTGCTATCCTCATTTTAGCGGCAAGTGTTTTTTTCTACTCGGGCCGTACAGATGTAGCAGAAATAAAAGTTGCGCACGAACTTCTTGATGACTTCCTCGGTACAGGTCTTGCTCCAACGTTATTTGCTGTTGCATTAATTGCATCCGGACAAAGCTCAACAATTACAGGTACTCTTGCGGGTCAAATAGTAATGGAAGGGTATCTGCGGTTGCGGATTAATCCATGGATAAGAAGGTTATTAACCAGGATGGTAGCTATCATCCCTGCAGTTGGTGTAATACTTATTAATGGGGAGAATAATATTGACAGCCTCTTAATATTTAGTCAGGTAATTCTAAGCCTGCAATTAGGTTTTGCCATAATACCACTGATACACTTTGTAAGTGATAAAAAAACGATGGGAATTTTTGCTATTAAAAACTGGGTAAAGATATTAGCCTGGCTGATCACCTCTGTTTTAGTTTATCTCAACATCAGGATGGTGATAGGAGAAGCATCTGATTTTTTTGTTTCTTCTGGTAATCTTTCCGGAAAAATTTTGCTGGTTTTAGGAGGTGTAATTTATATATCACTGCTGATTATTGCCCTGATCTATCCCTCCTTCCGAAGACGTCGTGATGCGGTATTATTACAAGTGCACCCCGAAGTAAGAGCACTCCAGAAATTTACGGTTCCCGAATACAAAAATATTGCAGTAGCTATTGAATTTGGGACAAATGATGAAAAGCTTATTGCCCATGCAGTGAGTCAGGGGACAAAAAAATCATCATTTATACTTATTCATGTGGTGGAAAGTGCTACTGCAAAAGTATTAGGAAAAGAAACCGATGACCTGGAAACCAGAAAAGATATGGAAAACCTCGAAAATTATGTGCAACAGTTAAAGCAGAAGGGGCTACAGGCTGAAGCTGTTTTAGGCTATCGCAACCGCACCAGTGAAATTGTGAGAATTATAAAAGAAAAGAAAGCAGATATGCTGGTAATTGGAGCACACGGGCACCATGGAATTAAAGACTGGTTATATGGACAAACCATAGATTCTGTTCGTCATGAAATAAAAATACCTGTACTGGTGGTAAATATGTAACATGGAAACTAATATTTTACAGCTCGCAATTATTTGTTATGTCATCATAGGATTTTCCCATTTATTGCAGCCAAAAGCATGGATAAATTTTTTTAAATTGTTGATCAGGCATAATCATTCCGGTGCTTTTATAAATGGATTTATAACATTCCCATTAGGTGTTTTAATTGTTGTCTTTCATAATGTTTAGTACGGCACCGGATTACTACTTACTATAATGGGATGGTGCTATATCTTAAAAGCAACTATTTGTTTTTGCCTGCCAGCTATAAGTTTAAAGAGTATGAAAAGAGTAGAACGTAATAATATAAGTGAATTTAGAATAGCGGGTGGAATTCTTCTTGTTCTTGCAGCCATCCTGTTCATTCAATTCTTTAATTCGTACCAATTCGGATAGGGTTTAAATACAAGATTTTTACAGCAAAATTGTAACTACATATAAATTAGTTTTGTTCGGCGCAAGTATTTCTACAGAAACATAAAATCAATGCCAAAAATAAAAGTTAACAATCCCGTGGTTGAATTAGATGGTGATGAAATGACACGCATCATCTGGAAATTTATCAAAGACAAACTAATCCTTCCTTATCTGGAGGTGGATATAAAATATTATGACCTTGGTGTTGAACACAGAGATGAAACGGGGGACAAGATTACTGTGGACGCAGCCAATGCTATAAAACAATATGGTGTTGGAATTAAATGCGCCACCATTACACCGGATGAAGCCCGTGTGAAAGAATTCAATTTAAAACAAATGTGGAAGAGTCCTAACGGCACCATTCGTAACATTTTAGATGGAACTGTTTTTCGTGAACCGATTGTAATTAAAAATATTCCTCGCCTGGTAACAACATGGGATAAGCCGATTGTTGTGGGGCGTCATGCTTTTGGCGATCAATACCGTGCTACTGATTTTGTGGTAAAAGGAAAGGGTAAGCTGACGATTACTTTCGAAGGAGAAGGCGGGCAAAAGCAGGAACACCAGGTATATAATTACACAGGCGAAGGTGGTGTTGCATTAGCTATGTACAATACTGATGAAAGCATTCGCGGGTTTGCACGCAGTTGCATGAACATGGCTTTGCAAAAAGGATGGCCGCTGTACATGAGCACAAAAAATACTATCCTGAAAAAATATGATGGAAGATTTAAAGACATTTTCCAGGAAGCTTTTGATGCAGAGTTCAAACAAAAATTTAGTGATGCAAATATTACTTACGAACACCGTTTGATTGATGATATGGTGGCAAGTGCCATGAAATGGAGCGGAGGCTTTGTATGGGCCTGCAAAAATTATGATGGCGATGTACAAAGCGATTCGATTGCACAGGGCTTCGGATCATTGGGTTTGATGACTTCCGTGCTGGTTACTCCCGATGGAGAAACCATGGAAGCAGAAGCGGCACATGGTACCGTTACCCGTCATTACCGGGAGCATCAGAAAGGGAATCCCACTTCCACAAACCCCATTGCATCTATTTTTGCATGGACACGCGGATTAGCATTTCGGGGCAAGTTGGATGATAACCAGCAATTAATTGATTTCTGTAATGCATTAGAACAGGTTTGTATTGAAACGGTGGAAAGCGGCAAAATGACCAAAGACCTTGCCATGAACGTACACCCGGATAAAAAACTGGAAGCAGGAAAAGACTATCTATATACAGAACAATTTTTAGATGCCATTGATGAGAACTTAAAGAGACGGATGTCAGCGTAAAGAAATCCACTGGTAAAAGACACGCAAGTGTTTACCATAACCGGAAACAGAAGTAACATTGCACCATAGGCTTAATTATTGAAAAGAATGAACCAACTCATACCCATACAATCAAAAGACGATATATTACCGGAATACCGCCAAACACCAATAGGACTTCTCCTGGAATTTCATAATCTCAATCGCCCTTTTGATAATTACGACAAAGCAGAACTTTTAGTTGGAATGTGTATGGACAACCGTAAACACCTGCACATACCTGACAACTTTGCTTTTATCATTCGTGCCGGCGGGGCAAACCTTCGATACAGCGAATTCAAGGTTTCCTATGCTATTGCTGTTGGCCAGGTAAAATATATTGCACTCATAGGCCATAACCACTGCGGAATGGTGAATTTAGTTGCACGCAAAGAAGAATTTATAAACGGACTTATAGATGCCGCAGGTTGGGAAAGAGAAAGAGCAGAAGAACATTTTATGCACTTTGCACCGATGTATGAAATTGGCAATGAAACCAATTTTATTTTAAGCGAGACCAAGCGGCTCAGAAGCCGCTATCCGAAAATCACAATTGCTCCAATGTTTTACCTTGTTGAGGACACACAACTATATTTCATCAAAGAAAATTAATGTACTTGTAGCAGTTGAAAAAAATGTCAACGATTTTGTAATATGTCAGTAGAATTATTGCAGTAGAAAGGTTCTGTAATTCAAGAACAAAAGCTTAAAAGCAGCATGGTAGCCTACCTACTACAAATAAATAACCTATACCGCTGCAAAGCAGCAATTGCCCTTGATATTGTAGCAAATAAAAGCCTGGCAGTAAATCAATACTGCTAATTGCAAAAACTGGCGAAGCTCTAATAGCCTACTTTTTCAGATGATTATTCACAATCTTAGCCAGATCAAACATAGATATCTGGTCTTTACCGAAAAGTGGTCTTAATTTTCCATCTGCATTAATGTTTCTTCTGTTCTTTTTGTCCTGCAGGTCATTCTTTTTAATATAGTCCCATATCTTCTTAACAACCTCTGTTCTTGGAAGCGGTTTACTACCAACAACTTCAGCCAACTTATCGCTCGGTGTAAGCG
>JBHENB010000001.1:22396-102356 GCA_046262255.1 Chitinophagaceae bacterium | reverse complement strand
ACATGACTATGCTTGATGTAACAGACGTTCCTGGAGTAAAAGCAGGAGATGAAGTAATAATTTTTGGGAAACAATTGCCTCTGCAACAACTGGCGGTATGGATCAATACTATTCCTTATGAAATAATGACCTCCATTTCCCAACGCGTAAAACGCATTTATTTTCAGGAATAAATTTTTTGCTGTGATTTCATCAACCCTCTTAAATAGGGTGTGCGGTGGCTTCCTTATCTTTGCCGCCTTAATTTCTATTTTTTGAAACTCCGTTCCTCTGTATTAATTATTTTATTGGTGATCGTTATTGACCAGGCTTTGAAAATGTAGATCAAAACAAACTTTCCTTTTGGTCATGTAACCGATGTACTGGGTCTCCCGTGGTTTAAATTATATTTCATAGAGAATGAAGGAATGGCGTGGGGCTGGAAGTTTGGCGGTGAATGGGGCAAGATGATCTTAACGCTATTCAGGATGGCTGCAGTAGTTTTTGGAACATGGTATTTGGGAAGAATTATAAAGCAGAGGTATTCCAGAGGGTTTATTATATGCGCTTCGCTGATATATGCCGGTGCATTGGGAAACCTTATTGACAGTATGTTTTACGGACTAATTTTTCAAGAAACTACTTACTCTACTGTAGCAAGAATGTTTCCGGAACAAGGTTATGCCGGTTTTTTACATGGTAAAGTAGTAGACATGCTTTATTTTCCTATAATAAGATCTACTTATCCGGACTGGATGCCATTTGTTGGTGGAAGAGACTTTGAATTTTTTAGTCCTATTTTTAACATTGCTGATGCTTCTATTTCTGTTGGTGTAATAACACTGCTGTTATTTCAAAAAAGATTTTTTAGAAAGGAAAGCGAAGAACGTTATTCTACAGTGGAGACGAACACGCAGGTGGGTGATAATGTTCATGTAATGTAGAGTGCAAAACCTTTGCACTGCTCGCTTAACTTATCACTGCAAAGTTTAATTCAGTTCCCCCACCATTTTAGCAGGAACCACCCATTGATCAAATTCTTCCGGAGTAACATAGCCAAGCCTCACCGCCATCTCTTTTAAAGTAGTACCTTCTTTATGTGCTTTTTGTGCAATTTCAGCAGCTTTATAATAACCAATTTTAGTATTTAAAGCGGTCACTAACATCAATGAATTATCAAGGTGTTTTTTTATATTTTCTTCTATAGGTTCAATGCCTGCAGCGCATTTATCATTAAAGCTTACGCAACCTTCACCTATTAACCGGGCACTGTGCAAAAAGTTGAAGATCATCATTGGTTTAAATACATTTAATTCAAAATGCCCTGAGGCTCCGCCAACATTGATTGCTACATCATTGCCCAGTACTTGTGCAGCAATCATTGTTAATGCTTCACATTGAGTGGGATTAACTTTCCCGGGCATAATAGACGAACCAGGTTCGTTGTCAGGAATAAAAATTTCTCCAATGCCACTCCGCGGTCCCGAGGCAAGAATGCGAATATCATTTGCAATCTTCATTAAGCTTACAGCAATTGTTTTTAATGCACCATGAGACTCCACAATTGCATCATGTGCAGCCAATGCTTCAAATTTATTTTCTGCAGTAACAAATGGCAGTCCTGTTAAGACGGCAATATGCCGCGCAACATTTTCTGCATAGTTTAGCGGGGTGTTAATTCCGGTTCCAACTGCAGTACCACCTAATGCCAATTCAGATAAATGAGTTAATGTGTTCTTAACAGCTTTTAGTCCATGGTCTAATTGTGAAACATATCCACTGAATTCCTGCCCTAATGTAAGTGGTGTGGCATCCATAAAATGCGTTCGGCCTATTTTTACCACCTGCATAAATTTTTTGCTCTTTGCAGCAAATGTATCCCGCAGTTTTTCAATTCCGGGTATAGTTACTTCCAATAGTGTTTTGTAGGCGGCAATATGCATTGCTGTGGGGAAAGTGTCGTTAGAAGATTGCGATTTATTGACATCATCATTTGGATGCAGCACTTTTTCTTTATCGTTCAAATTTCCGCCATTTAGTACATGGGCACGGTATGCAATCACTTCATTCACATTCATATTACTTTGTGTTCCGCTACCAGTTTGCCACACAACCAAAGGAAAATAATCATCGAGATTTCCTTCCAAAATTTCATCACATACTTTACCTATCAGCTCTGTTTTCTCTTTTGGTAAAATATCTGCTTCAAAATTGGTGATGGCTACAGCTTTTTTTAGATAAGCAAATGCCCGGATTACTTCTTTAGGCATTTTATTTATATCTGTGGCAATTTGAAAATTTTCAATGCTTCGCTGGGTTTGAGCACCATAATATGCATCAGAAGGCACTTTTACCTCACCCATAGTGTCTTTTTCAACGCGATAATTCATTATTACAATTTCCTTACAAAGATACTTCATTGAAAATGTGTAAATTGAAGCAACGGTTTGATTTTTGTTACAAATACAAGTATGAAGTTTTGGTTATTTACATTGAGTTTATTAGTAATAATTAATTGCTCCTCATGCTTTTGGTTTATAGAAAGGCCTGTTGTTGCAGACAAAGCTACAAGTGAGGATAGTGTTGTCGGCGATACAGTAATGGTTGCTGTTGATTCTTTTACTGCAGACAATACGCAAAATATTGACACTCCCATTGTTACTCCTCCCGGAACAATCAATACCGGTAATATTCACCCCGAGGCTGTGATGAGTTTTGCGGAAACGTTAATAGGCACACCTTATGTTTATGCATCTACAAATCCAAACGTGGGTTTTGATTGTTCCGGTTTTATCACTTACGTATTCAATCACTTCAATATTAAGGTGCCACGTTCGTCTGTTGATTTTACCAATGTTGGTAAAACAATTCCGGTAACAGAAGCAAAGCGGGGAGATATTATTTTATTTACCGGCACTAACCCGGAAGAGCGGCATGTAGGACATATGGGTTTGATAGTTTCCAATAAGCCGATTTCTCAGGATAGCACTGACCTGAAATTTATTCACTCCTCATCTGGTAAGGCAATGGGAGTAACCATTACTCCGTTTAATAAAGGCTTCTACCAACGCAGGTTTGTAAAAACAATTAGATTATTTCCTCAAAACGATTACCACACTCTGTAGAAATTATTTTCCTGAGAAGTTAGGTTTTCTCTTTTCTAAAAATGCTGCGATTCCTTCTTTCATATCATCTGTTTTAAAACATTCGCCAAAAGCTTCAATTTCTATATCATAACCATTACGAGCCTGATTAAATACAGCATTTGCAGCAGTAATACACCGGCTAATGGCAAGCGGCGCTTTTGCAATAATACCTTGTAAAACAGCAATGACTTTGTTCAATAATTCTTCCCGGGGCACTACATAATTTACGAGGCCGTATTGTAAAGCGGTCTGCGCATCAATTATACTCCCGGACATTAATAATTCCAGAGCCCTCCCCTTACCTATCAAATGTACAAGCCTCTGTGTGCCCCCGTACCCGGGTATCAATCCAAGATTTACTTCCGGCTGTCCGAATTTGGCGTTTTCACTTGCTATTCTAAAATGGCAAGCCATGGCCAACTCACATCCGCCACCTAATGCAAAGCCATTTACGGCTGCCGCCACCGGCTTGCTGCAGTTTTCAATTTTAAAAAATATCTCCTGGCCGCGACGTGCCATGTCCATCCCTTCACCACTGCTTAAGCCAATAAACTCACTAATATCTGCGCCAGCTACAAAACCTTTTTGTCCTGCACCTGTAATGATCACTGCTTTTATTTCCGCATCAGATTCCACTTCATTCATAACAACTTCCAGGTCAGCCATTACATTTTTGTTTAGCGCATTTAATTTGTCCGGCCGGTTAATGGTTATTAGGAAAATACCGTTTTCTAATGATGTAAGGAGAGTAGCGTACATGATAAAATTGTTTCGGGCAAATTTAATCAAACCAACAGGTTTAGGTAAGTGCTGAACATATGAATAACAAACTGATTGGTTTGCTTAGCTTTCATTAAAAACTTCTGTGCTCGTTCACCCAATGTTTAATATAATCTGCAATTTCACTGGTTTTTGCACCAGGAGTAAATAATTTGCCAATTCCCATAGTTTGTAGCAGTTTCAAATCTTCTTCAGGAATAATGCCGCCTCCGGTAAGCAACACATCATCCATTTTTTTTTGCTGCATTAGTGCATATACTTTGGGAAACACAGTCATGTGTGCGCCGGAAAGACTGCTGATGCCGATGGCGTCCACATCTTCCTGTAATGCAGCGTTTACCACCATCTCAGGAGTTTGACGCAACCCTGTATATATTACCTCCATACCAGCATCCCGCAAAGCAGTTGCAATAACTTTTGCTCCGCGGTCGTGGCCATCTAATCCTACTTTTGCAACTAATATCCTAATTGGTCTCTGCACTCTAAAATATCCGGAAGCAGGACTTTTAGTTTCTTCCATTAATGTTGAAATTTGTTCAAAAGTACACACTTCAATAACAGGAGATTTTTATGCAATACAGAAAGTTTGGAAGTACAGATTTAATAGTAAGTGAAATTGGTTTTGGTGCATGGGCCATCGGTGGAAATGCAGTTGTTGGCGGTACACCTATTGGGTGGGGCAAGGCAGATGATAAGACATCTCAACAAGCAATACGTGCAGCGATGGATGCAGGTATTAATTTCTTTGACACTGCAGATATTTATGGCCTAGGTCATTCAGAGAATTTATTAGGTGAAGAACTAAAAAAACTAAAAGATATTTTTATTGCAACTAAAGTTGGTAACATTGCGAGAAATGATCAATTCACAATTGACTACTCAAAAAAATATATTGTAGAAGCCTGCGAAAGAAGTCTTAGAAGATTACAAAGGGATGTAATTGATTATTACCAATTACATTCTGCACGCCTTTCTCATCTGCAAAATGGCGAATGTACAGAAGCAATGGAATTACTGAGGGATCAAGGAAAAATTCGTTACTGGGGTTTGTCATTAAATACTTTTAATCCGCCTCCGGAAGCAAATTTTTTAATGGACAATAATCTGGCAGATGGGTTTCAATTGGTGTTCAACCTTATTAACCAAAGAGCTTATGATATAATTAAAACAGGGGGGGAGAAAAATTACGGGATCATTGTACGAATGCCACTGCAGTTTGGTTTGCTCACCGGTAAATTTTCTTCCTCTACTACTTTTTCACCAGACGATCACCGAAGCTTTCGGTTAACACAAAACGTATTGCAACAAACATTGCAATTTTTAGAAGATAAGGTATGGCCGGTTGCTGAAAAAGAAAAACTTACTAAAACAGCTCTGGCACTAAGTTTCATTTTAACTTGTCCGCAGGCAAGTACTGTTATTCCCGGTATTCGCACAAAAGAACATGTATCACAAAACACCTCTGGGGTAAGGAAATTAAGTGATAAGAATTTCAGTTATTTACTATCCTTAGCAAATAAGGAATTGGAGCCGATTGTGGAACTCTTGGAAAATACAGGTTAGTTATTCAAATACAGGTAATGCGTTTTTAATCCGGTTTATTGCTTCTTCTTTTCCTAAGATGGCTGCAATGTCAAAGACAGGCGGACCATACTTACCACCAACTAACATAACCCGAAATGGCAATTGTAATTCACCTGGTTTTAATCCACATACCATTGCATGGTTCTTAAATGCGTTTTCAATAAATGCAGAATTCCATTCAGGCAGACTCTTCAATTCATCCCCGAGCGTTTTAAAAAAAGAATGTTTCACATCATTCCATTTAGGTTGAACAGCAGCTATATCATATTCTGCAGGAGCCCTAAAAAAGAAAAAACTCTGCTCGTAAAAATCAGTAAGTAACGTACAGCGATCTTTTACTAACTCTATGATTTTTTTAAACTTAGAGTCATCAGTAATTATTAAGCCCCGTTTTTCAAAATCTGCTTTCACTGGCAATTCCCAATTGTCAACCCCCAACTTTTTTATCCATTCATGATTGAACCATTTTGCCTTTTCAAAATCGAATCTTGCTCCATTTTTATGTACTTTTTCAATTGTAAATCTTTCAATTAATTGTTCCATGGAAAAAATTTCCTTCTCAGTACCATCATTCCAGCCAAGCAATGCCAGCATATTTATAAATGCCTGCGGCAAAAATCCATTCTCTCTAAATCCTTCTGTTAATTCACCTGTTTTTGGGTCCGTCCAGTTCATGGCAAAAACCGGAAATCCATATTTGGTCGCATCCCTTTTGCTTAATTTTCCATGTGAGCCCAGTATTAACGGTAAATGAACCCAATGGGGCATATTTTCTTCGCCAAACAAATAGCGCCACAATAAAACATGCACGGGTGCACTGGGCAGCCATTCTTCTCCACGAAATGCATGGCTAATCTGCATTAAGTAATCATCCACAACAACGGCTAAATGATAAGTAGGCATTCCATCAGCTTTCAATAAAACTTTATCATCAACAACAGAAGTATCAAAGTTTACCTCTCCCCTTATTAAATCGTTTAAAGAAACAGTTTCACCAGCAGGAATTTTAATACGAATAACATGCGGGGTGCCACTGTTTAACAGGGTATCAACTTCAGTTGCATCAAGGGTTAAAGAGTTCCGCATTTGCATTCGTACAGCATGATCGTATTGAGGACTCGGATTTTCGTGTGTTCGATACCGTAACCGCATAGCATCCAATTCTTCCGCAGTATCAAATGCATAATAAGCACACCTTTTTTGTACCAGTTCTTCTGCATATTTTTTGTAAATATCCTTACGTTCGCTTTGTTTGTAAGGGCCAAAATCACCACCATGCTTAGAACTTTCGTCTGGCTCTAATCCACACCAGGCAAGAGTTTCGTAAATGTATTGTTCAGCACCCGTCACAAACCTGTTCTGGTCAGTATCTTCTATACGCACTATAAAATCTCCATTTCCCTGCTTTGCAAAAAGATAATTATATAAAACAGTACGTACTCCACCTATATGCAAGCCTCCGGTTGGGCTTGGAGCAAACCGTACACGTACTTTTTTTTGCATAGCAGCAAATGTAAAATTTATTGTGGTGTCAGCTTATTATCCTTGTTCACCGTCCCTTGCGTCGCACACTGCATCTGTATATCTTTGATCGGCATGCACAAATATTTTATAAAAACACCGTGGTGGCTGAAAAAGATGTTTCCCTCCTATGTATGGAACCTGCCTGCGAAAGAAAATGAAGTTTACCTGACATTTGATGATGGTCCCGATCCCGAGATAACACCATGGGTGCTGGATGAATTAAAAAAATATAATGCACTTGCTACTTTTTTTTGTATTGGGAAAAATGTAAAACAGTATCCAGAGGTGTATCAGCAAATTTTAAATGAAGGGCATGCAACCGGAAATCATACCCAAAACCATTTAAACGGCTGGCAGGTAAGTACAGAGCAATACATCAGAGATGTTTCAGAGGCTGCTAAATACATTTGTACAAATTTATTCAGACCACCTTATGGAAGAATTAAAAACAGTCAGGCGGCATGTATTCCTCAGGCAATGGAAAATAATAACGCAAAAATAATAATGTGGGATGTCTTAAGTGCAGATTTCGATCCCTCTTTTACCCCTGAGCAGTGCCTGAAAAACGTATTACAATCTACTTCTCCCGGGTCTATTATAGTTCTCCACGATAGCAGCAAAGCTTTTAAAAATTTAGCATATACATTACCGAGAGTGATGCAACATTTTAGTGAAAAAGGTTGTCTGTTTAATAAGATAGACCTAAAAAAGCCAGGCACTTCTATAAAAAATTAGGGCCTGGGTAGAAACCCTGGCCCGTTTTTAATCCGTACCCTATGAAAACTGGTTTGAAGTTATAGCTTTTTTATATCATTACTAAAAAAGTAATACCCTCTTTTTTCTCATTTTATCCCCTTTCTGTTACTTTCAACTTCTGGTACTTTCCTTCGCATTTAATCAGACACTTTGTTTACTTACAATTATAGTGTACAGCGTGGGTAGAATTTCTTAAATTTTGTATTAAAGCCTTCAAAATGGAACTCATTGATACACATGCACATATTTACTTGCCGGAATTTGATAGCGATCGTAAACAGATAGTAGAAAGAGCGTTAATAGAAGGTATAAACAGGATCATTATGCCTGCAATAGACTCCAAAACCCATGTTCAAATGCTCGGGGCAGAGGAAGAATTTTCAGTGTGTATTTCAATGATAGGACTGCATCCATGCTCTGTAAAAGAGGATTTTCAACAAGAAATAAGCATAGTTGAAGATTACCTTTCACAAAGAAGCTTTGTTGCAATTGGAGAGATTGGGCTGGACTTTTACTGGGACAAAACATTTATATCCCAGCAGTATGAAGCTTTTCATTTACAAATAGGTCTTGCATTGACACACGGTTTACCAGTTGTAATTCATTCCAGAGATGCTTTGGATGAATGTATTTCTGTGGTACAACAATACCCGCAATTAACAGGCATTTTTCATTGCTTTTCAGGCACTATAGAACAGGCAAAAAAAATTACAGATGCCGGGTTTTTATTAGGTATTGGTGGCGTGGTTACATTTAAAAATGCCGGTTTGGATAAAGTGATATCAGAAATTGGAATTTCCAGGATTGTGTTGGAGACGGACGCTCCTTATTTGGCTCCTGTGCCTTATCGTGGCAACAGAAACGAGAGTAGTTACTTAAAAATAATAGCAGAAAGAATTGCAGCAATCACCAATATTCCTGTTGAAAAAGTGGTGGAAACGACTACAGAAAATGCAACTAAAGTATTCAAGCTAAACTAACAACCAGTACTTTTGCTGTCCTCAAATAAAAAATGGAGACTTGTCCGAGTGGTTGAAGGAGCACGCCTGGAAAGTGTGTATACCTCTAAAGGGTATCGAGGGTTCGAATCCCTCAGTCTCCGCAAATAGTGAAGGAACAAATAATCCCCACAAAAATGTGGGGATCTTTAATTAATCAACTCTCCGGGAACCATTACCTCTAAGTAAAGCTACCAGTAGTAAAATGAAGAGAGCGCCACCTACTATCCATACCCATGGCTGAGCGTACCAGTTACCACCGCCGCCACCTTTGTTAATGTCTACATTAACATCAGCGCCGCCACCTTCCTGCGCAAGTACTGCAAAAGAAATCAATGACAAAATGAAAATTGCAGTGATTCTTTTAATAGTGCTAAGAATAATCTTCATGATTAGATATTTAAGGGTTAATAATAAAAAGTTAAATGATTTTAATCTTTTAAAAGTAACTAAAATTTACAGCAGAACAATGGCGGTGCTAAATGCTACCAGTTATTCATCTGATCTTTATTGATACGTTCATAACTTTCCGGCTGTTTCTCAGGCCATTGCGGATCGTATTTTACAAACCATGAAATCCACAAACTCCGGGAGAAACGCATAAGCCAGGGCTGCATAACTATCAGCAGAAATGCATTAAAGCCTATCCAGTAAAAAAAGCGATTATCACTGAAAGAAAAGCCAATAATGATCCACCACAATATTAAAGTTATTGCGCTGATAATTATTGCAAGTAGATAGCTTACATAACTTGTACCATAATAAAACCCGACTTCAATTTCAGTTGCCTGCCCGCATACAGGGCATCTCTCATTCATTTGCATTAACCTTTCCAGCCTTAAAGTAAGGGGAAACTTAAACAATTTTCCCTCTCTGCACCTGGGGCACCTGCATTCTAAAACAGATGCTACATAACTTCTATGTGGCCTTTCGCCTTGCATTACAAATTATATGTAATCTAAAATTTTCTCCATTTGCATACTGCGTGATCCTTTGATCAACAAATAACTATTGTGAATTTTATTTTGTTGCAGCCATTTTCCCGCATCTTCAGAAGAAGCAAATTGCAAATATTTGTGATCCATTTCTACAAAATCACCACCTACTAACAGCACCTCTTTCCACGAATATTTTTCGATGATATTCATAATAGCCTTATGCTCCTGCAGACTGCTTTCTCCGAGCTCAGCCATTGCGCCTAATACAAGAATTTTATTTGCCTCTCGTGCCTTTGCTAGATTTTCTATAGCAACTTTCATACTGGTAGGATTTGCATTATAGGCATCCAGAATAATTTTGTTTGTGCCCTTTTGCAGCAATTGTGAGCGACTATTGGAGGGATAGTAATTACTTATTGCAGCTCTGATTTTTTCTTCAGGCACATTAAAAAATTTACCTACAGCTAAGGCTGCTAACACATTCGGGAGGTTGTAATCCCCTACAAGGTTGGTTTGAATTACACCTTTAAAACCTTCATCAAATTTTACTTTTAAAAAAGGGTCAGACTTCAAAGAGTGACCTGTTATCTCTGCACCACGTGTACCGTAGGTAATTATTTTTTGAATGCCATTACTCATAGTTTTTAAGTAATCATAATCCCACATAACAAACACAGTTCCCTCCGAATTTCTTAAATGATCATATAGCTCTCCCTTGCCCTTTTTTACACTCTCTTCGCTACCAAAACCTTCCAGGTGTGCTTTGCCGCAATTTGTAATTAAACCATGTGTTGGTAAAGCTATGCGGCAGTAAGATGCAATTTCACCAATATGATTTGCACCCATCTCTATTACTGCCATTTCTGCATCTTTCTTAACTTTTAAAAGAGTTAGCGGCACTCCAATATGATTATTAAGATTGCCTGTTGTTGTATAGGTTTTATAAGTGGCAGATAAAACAACATGAATTAATTCTTTGGTTGTGGTTTTTCCATTAGTACCTGTTATGCCAATGAAAGGTATATTGTATTGCAGCCTGTGGTGTGTGGCTAACTGTTGTAAAGTTTCAAGAACATCATTTACTACTATAATTTTTTCACTGCCTGCAAATTGTGCTTCATCTACAATGGCAAAAGCAGCGCCGCCGTCAATAGCTTTTTGCGCAAATTCATTACCGTTGAAGTTGGGTCCCTTCAGAGCAAAAAATAAATCGTCTGGCTGAAGCTTTCGTGTATCCGTTTGTATTGAGGGAAATTGAAGATATAATTGGTAAAGCTCCTCAATGTTCATTGAGCAAATGTAACGTGCAATAAAAAACCCTCCGTTTGGAGGGTAAATTGTATTGAGAATTTATCTTTTTTGCTTTTTCTTGCCGAACCAGTTACCTGTCTTTCTCTTATTACCTTCCGGACTACCCATTCTGTCCATTGCACAACGAAAACCAATAGTACTGGCTGCCTGATCTTCTTCCATATGGCGGCGGGTACCGGGGCTTAACCAGTAAGCACGGTCGTTCCAGCTACCTCCTTTGTATACTCTGGATTTATCACTTATTAAAGTAGTAACTCCATAACCATAAGAAGCTTGTGATAAAGAATCGCCATCCAGATAGTTAATAACATTACCACGCTGATAATTACGGCGACTCTTGCTTTCTTCATCTGTTACCGGTATCATTTTCACACGTCCCATGCTGTCTATTTCAGCTTCTCCATTTTCGTTTTTATACAACTTCATAAACTTATTACCACGCACGGGGGAAACGTCATCCACATCAAGAGAGGTAAGGGGACGAAATACATCAAAAACCCACTCAGCAACATTGCCAGCCATATTGTAAAGTCCAAAACCGTTGGGATAGTAAGCTTTAACAGGAGCGGTATAAAAAGCACGGTCGTTTAAACCACCAGCCACACCGGCAACATCTCCTGAACCTCTTTTGAAGTTTGCGAGGAATTGTCCCTGCCAGCTTCCACGTTTAGTCTCCCGTAAGCCATTTACATTTTGTGCCCATGGATAAACCTGTTTGTTAGAAATAAGCTCTTCACCACGCTTACCTTCTTTTCTGGAAGGGCTGGGGTTTTGCTCAAGGTAACCATAAGCAGCATATTCCCATTCTGCCTCAAAAGGTAAACGGTAGTCTGGTTGTAAATAACCATCCTCCATTATTACATTAGTACGGGGTGTACCCTGTGAAGTTACCAAAGGATTTTTCTTAGAAGTAGCACCTTTACCTGGTTGCGCCTGGTAAAGACCCAACAAATAAGATTTAGTGGTAAAATTATTTTCCTGCTGCTGTCCTTGGATACCTTGTGGAGCTATATATCCTTTCTGGATCAAAATTCCTTCATTTACCCGGTCAGTCCTCCAAACAGCAAAATCATGGGCTTGCTGCCAGCTAACACCCACTACAGGATAATCATTAAAGCCGGGATGGCGGAAGTAATATTCTACTAGTGGTTCATTATAACTTAGCTCACTACGCCATACTAAAGTATCGGGTAAAGCCCCATCAAGGATCGCTCTATTACCGGGGTCAGCTTCCACATCAAAAATCCTGTTAAGCCAGTGGATATATTCACGATAGTGAACATTAGCAACTTCTGTACGATCCATATAAAAAGATGGAACACTAACACGGCGGGGAATATTATTCCACTCGCCCATTACATCCTCTTCTGTTTGACCCATTGTGAATGTACCACCCTGTACAAAAACCAAACCTGGTCCGGTACCCTGGTCTCTTGCTTTAGCTACGCTGAAGCCACCCATGTTTTTATCATTGTAATTCCAACCCGTTGCATCTGATTTGTCAAACTTCTTTTTACCGAAAAGCCCGTTTTTACAGGATGCCAGTAGCACAACTAAGGAGAAAAGGATTAAAAGATTTTTTAAATACATGTGTGTTTATTTTGTCTTTCTAAAAGACACATGGAAACATGTGCTTGTTGAACCTTGTTTTGGAATAACTTTAACGCCGCTTAAAAAGAATTATTGTGATTCCAGATTAGTTTTCCAACTCAACTTGCGAATATAGAACCTTTACCTTGAAAATTATAGTGCGGCAGGTACTTTTTTAGTGTTAAATCTGCCAACAATACGTATGAAGGCCTTTTTGCAGAAAAAATTGACTGCTGTTGTTTTATGTTGCTTATCCATTATAGCTTTTACCCAAAGAACGTATAAGCCTCATTCTGTTTTAGCCACTGGCAACTGGTATAAAATTGAGGTTGCCGCTGAAGGCATTTATAAAATAGATGTAAGTTTTTTAAATTCAATAGGTATTAGTGGAAATATACCTACTGCACAGGTAAGAGTTTTTGGGAACGGAGGATCTATGCTGCCAGAAAACAATACCACGCGAATAGAGGACCTTGAGGAGAACGCAATAATGGTGGTAGATGGTAATGATGGCGTTTTGAACGGGTCAGATTATATTTTATTTTTTTCAAAAGGCCCTCATCAATGGATAGCAGATACGGCAAACAAAAGGTTTACGCATAAAAAAAACCTTTACTCCGATAAGGCGTATTATTTCATAACTACCGGAGGATCAGGAAAACGAATCATTTCACAAACCTTTTCACCCTTACCAGCTACTTCGGTTACTTCATTTAATGAACGATATTTCTATGAGCTGGATTCAGTGAATTTTTTGGCCAGCGGAAAAGAATGGTTTGGAGACGAATTTGGCATCACGCCGGGACGGGTGACTTCACGTACATTTACCATACCTGCAGCAGGCATAGTTCAAAATGGGGCAGCAACTATAATATCAAGCGTTGCAGCAAGGTCTGTAAATGTTTCGAGCCAGTTTAATGTTCTTGTAAATAATCAGCTACAACAACAGATTTCTGTACCCGCAATTGGAGCAGGTTACTTAGACCTGTTTGCACATCAGGCACAGCAGGCAAATAATCTTATCCTGTTACAAAACAATATTAGTCTCACTTATAATTATACCGGTGGAAGTTTGAATGCACAAGGCTGGTTAAACTGGTTTGAAGTATTTTACCGTCGCAGTTTAACCTTGGTATCTGATCAGCAGCTACTCTTCAGAGACTGGAGTAGTGTTGGAAGTAATTCTGCAGAATTCATTATATCTGGTGCTAATACCATCAGCCAGGTTTGGGATGTGAGTAATCCACTCGTTCCTGCAAGAATGAATTCCATACTTAATGGCAGTCAATTAAGGTTTAGTAATGATGCACAATCTTTGCATGAATATGTTTGTTTTTCCGGAGCGTTTTTAATACCACAATTTGTGGGTCGTGTTGCTAATCAAAATTTGCATAATACTGTTGAGAAAGATTACATCATTATTACTCATCCTTCTTTCTTGTTGCAGGCACAGCAGTTGGCAGATTTCCATCAGAAACAAAATAATTTACAAAGCCTAATAGTAACTACCGAACAGGTATTTAATGAGTTTGCCTGTGGCATTCCTGATCCGGCTGCAATAAGAGATTTTGTAAAAATGTATTATGATAAATACAGAAGTTCCTGGAGCAATTCCCCAAAATACCTCCTGCTGTTTGGCAGGGCCAGTTTTGATTATAAGGATCGTATAAAAAATAATACGAACCTGGTTCCGGCGTATGAAAGTTTTAATTCAACAGATCCATTGTCCAGTTACACATCGGATGACTTTTTTGGGTTTTTAGATGATGAAGAAGATATTAATTCCGGGTTATTAATTAATAAACTGGATATTGCCATTGGACGCATACCCGCAAAAAATGTGGATGAAGCAAAAAATATCATTAATAAGATTGAAGAATATCATGCTCCGGCATCTTTTGGACCGTGGCGTAACAACTTAAATTTTATTGCTGATGATGAAGATTATAATTTGCATTTGCAGGATGCAGAAGTAATCACTAATACTACTACCTCCACCGCACCAATATTTAATATTTACAAAATTTATCTGGATGCTTTTCGCCAGGAAGGCGGGTCAGCAGGCGGCAGGTATCCACAGGCAAATGCTGTAATAAATAATAATATTTACAATGGCACACTAATCTGGAACTATAGCGGTCATGGCGGTCCACCTCGTTTAGCGGAAGAAGTAGTAATTGATCATCAGATTGTTAACAGTTGGAATAATCAAAACCGGTTGCCTTTATTTATCACTGCCACATGCGATTTTGCACCGTATGATAATCCTACAGTGAACTCACTTGGTGAAAACTTATTGTTACGTGCAAAAACCGGTGCAGTTGCTTTAATGACTACCACCAGAGTTGTGTTTGCTTTCAGCAACCGCATTATCAATAACAATTACCTGCAAATTGCATTACAGCCGGACAGCAGTGGTAAATATAAATCTTTAGGTGAATCTATTCAGGCTACAAAAAACTATACTTATCAAACTTCCGGAGATGTAATCAACAACAGAAAATTTGCCTTGTTGGGAGATCCTGCAATGACGTTGGCCTTTCCTGGATTAAAAATAAAAACAACTTTAGTGAATGGTAAAAATATACAGGCGCAGGCAGATACACTCAGTGCCACTGAATTTGTAACTCTTCAAGGCGAGATCACAGATAATTCAGGAAGCAGGATCACTGAATTTAAGGGAACAGTATATTTATCCTTATTTGACAAACCTCAAACTATAACTACATTAGGCAACGATGCTACAAGTTTACCTGTACAGTTCATGTCCCAAACCAACACGTTATTTAAGGGTAAGGTTTCTGCAAATGCCGGAGCTTTTTCTTTCACTTTTAAAATGCCTAAGGATATTAATTATCAATTCGGCAACGGGAAAATCAGCCTTTATGCGCAGGATGGAAAGAAAGATGCAAATGGCTTTTCTACCAATGTAAGTATTGGTGGCATTGATGTTGGTGGCAGCACAGATAACATAGGTCCGGAGATAAAAGCGTATTTAAATGATGAACGCTTTGTAAATGGCAGCATGACAAATCAACATCCTGTTTTAATAGTAAAACTATCCGATTCATCAGGTATTAATACAGGCAGCGGGGGTATTGATCATGATATTGTTGCTACACTTGATGGTGATAACAGGCAGTATTTTGTACTGAATGATTTTTATGAAAGTGATTTGGATAGTTACCAGCAGGGAGCAGTTCGGTTCCAGTTACCGGAACTTTCCCCTGGACATCATACTATAAAAGTCAAAGCATGGGATGTGCTGAATAATTCATCAGAATATATTTTGGAATTTACTGTTGCCAATAACGATAAGCTAACAATTGGCAGAGTATTAAATTATCCAAACCCCTTCACAACAACAACCACATTTTGGTTTGAACATAATAAACCTGCTGCGGATTTACAGGTAAAAGTTGAAATTTTTACCGTTACCGGCAAACTGGTTAAAACACTGCGGCAAACAATAAACAATAAAGGAAATCGTTCAAGTGATGTTGTGTGGGATGGTAGGGATGAGTATGGCGATAAAGTCGGTCGCGGAATTTATTTGTATCGTTTAGGTGTGCATGGTGCTGATGGAAAAAAAGCTGAAAAGTTAGAACGCCTCGTGATTATCCGGTAATCCTGAAAAGCCAATAAATTTTCCACTTAGCCAAAAGTCTATATTTTCACACACTTTTTTTAAACTAGTACTATGAGAGCGATCGCCCTAAAACTAACTGCTGCTATTTCATTTTTATTATATTATCCGGTATTACTAAAAGCACAAACTGCTGAATCTATCAATGTAGTTACAACAGCAGTTCCTTTTTTACGAATTTCCCCGGATGCCCGTTCAGGCGGAATGGGAGACCTTGCTCTGGCAACTTCAGCAGATGCAAGTTCATCCTATTTCAATCTCGGAAAAGTACCTTTTAATTTATCTCCTGCAGGTGTAAATCTAACCTATACACCGTGGTTAAAGAAATTAGTGAACGATGTATATCTTGCTTCTGTAGCAGGATATTATAAGCTGGACGATCTTCAGGCAATTTCAGGTTCGTTACGTTACTTTAGCCTTGGCAATATTCAATTTACAGACCAGTTTGGCCAATTGCAAGGTGAGGGACGGCCACGTGAATTTGGTATAGACATAGGATATTCGCGGAAACTTACGGACTATACAGGTCTTGGAGTAGGGTTAAAGTACGTGAACTCTAACCTGGCATCCGGGGCTTCATCACCAAGCGGTAACTATAAAGCAGGTAATGCTGTTGCAGCAGATTTGGGTTTTTATCATAATCGCCAGGACGATGCAGGATCAGGCTGGGCATTTGGAGTTGCCTTAACGAACCTGGGATCTAAAATTGCTTATACAGATAATGCTGAACAAAAAGATTTCATTCCGTCAAACCTCGGATTAGGCACTACTTATACAAGGGTGATTGATGAAAGCAATAAATTTTCTTTAGGGGTAGATGTAAACAAATTACTGGTGCCAACACCGCCTGCTGCAGGAGATACCATTGGGTTAACGAATTACAGGCAAAAAAGTGTAATAAGTGGCTGGTTTGGTTCTTTTGGCGACGCTCCCGGAGGCTTTAGCGAAGAATTAAAAGAATTCCAGGTATCCCTTGGTGCCGAATACTGGTACAATGAGCAGTTTGCTATACGTGCAGGTTATTTTTACGAGGATAAAACCAAAGGTAACCGGCGTTATTTTACTACTGGTGTTGGTATTAAGTACAACATCTTTGGTCTCAATTTTTCTTACCTTGTACCCTCTGGTACAGGGAGTAATCAAAATCCTTTATCAAACACACTGCGCTTTTCACTTGTCTTTGATATGAACGGGCAGGGTGATGGTACAATGCAATAGTGAGGTACATTTAAAATCATCTGAATATTAATTTACCATGAAAAGAAATCCTTACTTCTTATCCATATTGGTAATTTTATTTGCTTTATTATCATTTGTTTCCTGCAAGAAAGATGATGATGAGCAAAGCCGGCGTGAAATGTTGTTAGGCACCTGGCATTTGGACTTTGAAGCATATGATGATAACAGCAATGGCAGGTTGGATGCGTCAGAAAGAGAGGCATCTTCCGGCCTTACATTGCAATTTAACAGTAATGGAACCGGTACAATTACAGAGAGTGGGATTTCGGATAGTTTTACATGGGAATTAGAGAACGATAATACTTTGGAAATTGACGGGCAGCCATTAAGGATTCATACTCTTACAAATAATATTTTAGTGCTGGAAGCAGAGGATTTGGGGGACTTGTATTGGCTTGGATTTGAACGATAATAAAAATATAATATAAGTACCGGAGCTGCCCCGCAAAGGGCAGCTTTTTTTATTACCAGAGTTTTGGTAGCATTGTTTACTTAATCATTGTTATGTATCGCATTGGCTTTGGTGTAGATTATCATCAATTAACGGAAGGCAGAAATTTAGTTATCGGAGGAGTTAATATCCCTCATTCCAGAGGCGCACTGGGGCATAGCGATGCAGATGTATTGCTTCATGCTATTTGCGATGCCTTACTGGGCGCAGCATGTTTGGGTGATATTGGAGAGCATTTTCCCGATACAGATGAGCAGTATAAGAACATAGATAGTAAATTATTATTACAGGAAACAGTTATCCTTATCAAAAAAGAAGGCTACACTTTGGTGAATATTGACAGCACTATATGCCTTCAGGAACCGAAAATAAAACCCTTTGTTTCTCAAATGCAGAAAATTATTGCCGGTATTGTGGGGTTGAAAGAAAACGATGTTTCTATTAAAGCCACTACTACAGAGCAAATGGGATTTGTAGGCAGAAAAGAAGGCATTACAGCATACGCTACCATTTTATTACAGCGCATCTGATACTTTTTAATTGCTGCATATCTTTGAAGGTAATGTCGCCAATACAGGTAAAGATTGTTAACAGGTCAGGCAACACTTTGCCGGAATATGCAACTTCAGGTTCTTCTGGCATGGACGTAAGAGCCAGGTTAGATGAGCCCCTGCATTTGCAACCATTAGAAAGATATCTTGTGCCTACGGGTTTATTCATCCAACTGCCAAAGGATTTTGAAATGCAGATAAGACCACGCAGCGGCCTGGCACTGAAACAAGGCATTACCTGCTTAAATACACCGGGAACTATTGACAGTGATTATCGGGGAGAAATTAAGATAATATTGGTAAACCTTTCGGGAGAAGTTCAGGTCATTCAATCTGGTGATAGAATAGCACAGATGATCTTGCAAAAAGTAGAGAAAGTGGTGTGGAAAATGGTAGAAGAACTGGAAGAATCGCAACGTGAAGATGGTGGATTTGGATCTACAGGGAAAAATTAAAAATATAAAAAATGAGATGGCTTTTGATTTTAGGAACTATAACGTTATTAGTATCGTGCCGGTCCACAAAAAAAATACAAACGGCTATTGCAAAAAAAGACACAACAGAAATAAGCACGGTAAATACTCCACTGGCACCAAATGATTCTGCGGTGTTTATAAGCAAAACAGTGCAGCAGATCAGGGCCACCAACATAGACTTTACTACGTTTACTGCTAAAGTAGATTTGGATTATCGGGATGCCGCGGACAAAAAATACGATCTTAATGCAACTATACGAATGCTAAAAGACAGTGCCATATGGATTTCTGTTAGCGCTGTATTAGGTATTGAAGCAATGCGAGTACTTGTTACAAAAGACTCAGTGAAGCTTTTAAACAAGCTTGATAAAACATATACTGCCCGCAGTGTAGATTATTTGCAGGAGATAACATCATTACCACTTACACTCTCTATCCTGCAAAATTTAATTATCGGCAACCCTGTTTTCTTTGATAATAATATTGTTTTCTACACTTTAGGGAACAATACCATTTCTTTATTGAACATAGGCCCATGGTTTAAAAATTTATTAACCATATCAGCAACAGATAATACTATTCAACACAGCAAAATGGATGATGTTGATATTACCCGCAGCCGTACAGCAGACCTTACTTATACAGATTACGAGAATAAGCGTGGAATGCCATTCTCTACCAAACGAAACATAACTGTTGCAGAAAAGAAAAAACTGGACATTAAAGTGAATTTTAAAAATTACAATTTCAATGAGGAAGTAAATTTTCCTTTTAGTGTTCCCAAAAATTTTAAGCGTAGCTGAAATTAAAACGCATTCAAGCCGTTATAACTACTAAGAAAAATGTATCCTGATGAAAAAGTTTCTCATAACAATATTATTTTTTGCTACAGGATTAATAGCAGCTCCACAACTAACAGAGGATAAAGCGCGGTTGGAAAAAGAGAGGCAGGCTTTAAGGAAAGAAATAAGCGAAATACAAGGTGTTTATAATAAAGTAAAAGGGCAAAAAAAAGAGACTTTAGGGCAGCTTAATCTATTGCAAAAAAAATTAGCGCTACAGGATAAGTACATTCGTAACATTAATAAGGAAATACATTTGCTTAATGATGATATTTACCTCAGTAACCTTGAAATAAATAAACTTCAACGCCAATTAGATACACTAAAAGCAGAATATGCCCGCAGTGTAGTTTATGCGTACAAAACCAGAAGCACTTACGATTATCTGAACTTTATATTTTCTGCCAGCAACTTCAATGATGCATTAAAACGCATTGCCTATCTTAAGTCATACAGATCATTCAGGCAGCAGCAATTTGCAAATATTTCAGAAACACAAGAAGCAATCCGGCAGAGGAAGGGACAATTAGTAAGTAAAAAAACGCAAAAGAACTCGGCACTTAAAAATCAAACACAGCAACTTGGGGTACTGGCTGACCAAAAAAAGGAAAAAGATCAGGTAATAAGCAAGTTAAAATCCAAGGAAAGTGAATATGCAAAGCAAATTTCAGCACGCAGAAAGAAAGATGCACAGTTGAAAAATGCAATTGCTGCTATTATCCGCAGAGAAATTGCAGCACGCAAAAAAGCAGAAGCGGAAGAACGCAGCCGCAGGGAAGCAGAACTGGCGAAAACCTCCCCAACAACTACAACAACCAAAACTGCAGCAAAAAAGACCAAAGCAGCCATCCCATTAAATGAAAAAGAGGTAGCTCTAAGCTCAAACTTCCAAAGCAATAAAGGACGTTTGCCCTGGCCGGTAGATAATGGATATGTATGTATTCATTATGGAACCTATACTATTCCTGGCACTAATTTAAAAGATAATAATTCAGGCATAACCATTTGTACTACATCGCCTGGTGCAACAGTAAAAGCAGTATTTGATGGACAGATTTCCTCTGTTTTTAATTTAGGCGATGGAATGGCAGTTATGATAAGACATGGCAAATACTACACTGTATATAGCAACCTTTCTGGTGTAAACGTTAGCAACGGGGCTTCGGTACGTACTGGTCAGCCTATTGGCCGGACGGGAGGAGATGACGAAGGTGGCGGTGGCGGGAAAGTGGACTTTTTATTAATGGTTGAGACAAACAATGTAAATCCGGAGCCATGGTTGCGCCGCTAACTAACCAATTCTTTACTTAATACATCGTCGTATAATTTCTCATACAGTGGGATAATATTGCTGATGTCAAACTTCTGTGCATGCTGTGCCGCATTTAGTTTAAACTGTTTCGACTTTTCATCATCCTGCAAAATTTCTATAGCATACCTGCTCATAGTGGGTACATCTCCAACATTACCCATATAACCTGTTGTTCCATGAACAATAATTTCACTTAATCCGCCGGCATTTGTAGATACAACCGGTACTCCTGCAGCCATTGCCTCCAGGGCCGCCAAACCAAAGCTTTCGTACTCCGAGGTCAGTAAAAATAGATCTGCAATAGCAAGAATATCTTCCATCTGCTCCTGCTTACCAACAAAACGTATATCATCACATACGCCTAAATCCCGGCTCAATTCTTCCGCTGTAGACCTTTCCGGCCCATCACCAACAAACAGCAGCTTACTCGGTATTTGCCTGGTTACATTGTGAAAGATCTTTACCACATCCTGCACTCTTTTTATTTTTCTGAAGTTAGATGCGTGCATCAAAATACGTTCTCCATCAGGAGCTATAACTTTTTTAAAAGCATCTATTGGTTTACGGGTAAAGCGTTGTACATCAACAAAGTTGTGAATAACGTGTATTTCTTTTTCAATATTAAATGTCTTGTAGGTTTCTTCACATAAATTGTGGGATACGGCAGTTATTGCATCACTTTGGTTTATTGAGAATGCCACTACAGGTGCATAAGTCTTATCTCGTCCTACTAAAGTAATATCTGTTCCGTGCAACGTGGTAATAACAGGAATATGAATTCCTTCTTTCTCCAGAATACATTTAGCCATGTATGCTGCCGATGCATGGGGAATAGCATAATGCACGTGCAGCAACTGTAGCTGGTTATTTTTAATCACATCCACCATAGTGCTGGCTAAGGCAGTTTCGTACGGAGGGTAATCAAAAAGCGGATAAGTTGGCACCTGCACCTCGTGATAAAAAATATTTGGGATGAAGCCGTTTAGTCTCACGGGTTGCTGGTAAGTGATAAAGTGCACCTGGTGGCTTTTTTGGGCTAATGCTTTACCTAACTCGGTTGCCAAAACACCACTACCACCAAAGGTGGGGTAACAAACAATACCTATTCTCATTGCGGTTGTATTCTTAAACTAAGGTAATTACAAAAAACGGATACATTAGATTGTGATAGTTAATGTTTCAATGGTCTCATGAGCAACATAATTTTCCGGCAAGCATTTCATTAATTTTAATCAAATTGCCGGATATGAGAAAAATGTCAATTTTTTGTTCTGTTTTTTTGATCCATATCTCAGTGTTTACACAACCTGAAGATTCTGTATTCATCCGCCGCATTGCAAATGAAATCTTAGTGAACGGAAAAGCTTATGAGAATTTACGTGTGTTAACAAAACAGGTTGGTGCAAGATTGGCAGGCTCGCCACAAATGGTAAAGGCAGAACAGTGGGGATTGAAAGCTATGAAAGAAGCAAAGGCGGACACTGCATGGCTGCAGCAGTGCATGGTGCCTCATTGGGTGCGTGGCGGAAAAGATGAAGCTATTGCAGAATGGCCTGCCGAAAGTACAGGAAATAAAAAAACACAGAGAAAAATGAAGTTAGATGTGTTAGCGCTAGGCAACTCCATAGGATCTGTGAAATCTTTAAAAGCAGAGGTAATTGAGATAAAAGACTTTGAGGACCTGGAAAGAAAAAAAGACCAGGTAAAGAATAAAATTGTTTTTTTCAACTATAAATTCAACCCAACATTTGTTCGCACATTTCAAAGCTATGGGGATGCAGTGCGCTATCGCGGGCAGGGGCCCAGCCGTGTAGCAAAGTATGGTGCTAAAGCTGTAATAGTTCGCAGCATGTCCCACAGTATCGATAATAATCCTCATACAGGTTCCACAAACTATAATGACTCTTTTCCGAAAATTCCTGCGGTTGCTGTTGGGTTAAAGGATGCTGATGCATTAAGCAAAACGTTGCAAAATCATCCCGTACATGTAACACTTCATACGCATGGAAAATTTTTACCGGATACAATGGGTCACAATGTAATAGGTGAATTAAGAGGAACAGAATATCCGAATGAATACATAACTGTTGGCGGCCATTTAGATAGCTGGGATGTTGGTGAAGGCGCACATGATGACGGCGCAGGATGTGTGCAGACTATTGAAATTTTACGGGCATTCAAGAAGCTGGGGTATCAGCCAAAACGAACGATCAGATTTGTTTTGTTTGCAAATGAAGAAAATGGCTTACGCGGCGGAAATAAATATGCAGAAGATGCAAAAGCAAAAGGAGAGAAACACATTTTTGCATTGGAAAGCGATGCCGGTGGATTTACACCAAGAGGTTTTGGTTTTACGGTTTCTGATGCACAATTTACAAAAATACAAAGCTGGCAAAGTTTATTATCTCCTTATGGTGCAACGGAATTAACACGGGGGGGCGGAGGAGCTGATATTGGTCCGTTAAATCGTACACAACAAACACCGCTTGCAGGTTTGTCTCCGGATTCACAGCGATATTTTGATTATCATCATGCACGCAGCGATGTATTTGAAGCAGTGAACAAACGGGAACTGGAATTAGGTGCAGTTAATATGGCAGCACTCATTTACCTTGTTGATAGATATGGGCTTTAATTAATGTGCTTGCGGCAGTTAAATAGTAGTCGTTAAGCTCACTATTTGCAGGTGGAAACATTGTGTTCTAAACCTATTTAACCTTAACGTTATCACCCGTATTTTGGTTTTCAATTTTTTTCTTATGTTCCTGTTGCTTTAACGAACCTCTCTCTTCTTCCACTTCAATTTGTTTTACCCAAACAGCATAATGAGTGGGATGGATTTGCGAACCGTAATTTGCTGAGTATGCTTTTGTAAATTCCGCGCCAAAATATAGTATCATGGATGAAAAGTATATCCATAATAAAATAATTACCAAAGAGCCGGCAGTTCCATAAGTGCTTCCTACATCGCTGCGGCCAATGTAAAATGTAATTCCAAATTTGCCTATCATAAAAAGCACTGCGGTAACCATTGCACCCATCATTACATCTTTCCATTTTATTTTAGCATCAGGCAATACTTTAAATATAATTGCAAATAGCATTGTAATTACACCAAAAGTCAGGACAAGGTTTATTATGTAAACAACCACCACTGCAACATCTGGGAATACACGCAGCAACCGGTTACTGAATGCTTCTATTAAACCATTAATTACAAGTGAAACCAATAATAAAAATCCAAGACTGACAACAACAGAAAATGAAAGCAACCGGTCTAAAATCATTTTCAGCCAACCTTTTTTTGGCTTTGCCTTTAAACCCCAAATGCTGTTTATAGAATCCTGAATTTCTGCAAACACAGTGGTAGCACCAATGAGAAGAGTTATAAAGCCTACGATTGCTGTTGCTGTACCGGTACTACTTAGTGAAGCATTTTTTATAATTTCCTGTAATTGTTGCGCTGCCTCGTGCCCAACAAAACCCCTGATCTGCCCATACACAGTTCCTTCAATTGCTTCTCTGCCCCAAAATAAATCCGCAAAAAAAATAATTACAATTAACATAGGACCCAGCGAAAACACTGTAAAATATGCCAGAGCTCCACTAAGTTTAATCACCTTATCGTCTGAAAACCCTGTGAAGCTTTCCTTTAATACTTTCCCTATCCCTTTAAAAGTTATTTTTCTCTTCATTTACATGCAATTATTTTCCTGCCCGATTGAGATAGTAAAGTACTAATCCGCCTAACGCAGTTAATACTCCAACAGGCTTTTTATCATCTTCTTTTATAATTCGATAAGTTCCGGTTGCAATAACATTGTGTGGTTGATTATGTGTCTTTCCCGGCTGCTCTGATGAACTTTTTTTTCTTTCTTCATTATTACCGGATGACCGATTAGTTTTTTGTCTGGTAACTGCTTGAGGTTGCCTGCCTTCTTTAACCTGGTTCTTTTTATTTTCCTGTTCCTGTACAGAACCTTTTCCTGCCTCTACCTCTACTTCCTTTGTAAGAACTGCATATTCATTAGGCTCTATTTGGCCTGCGTATTTTACAGCATAAGCTCTTGTAAATTCTGCACCGAAGTACAATATCATAGCTGAATAATATATCCACAATAATAAAATTACCAGTGAGCCGGCAGCTCCATAGGTACTGCCCACATCACTTTTCCCTATATAGAACGAGATGGCAAATTTACCAATTAGAAAAAGTAAACCTGTGATAATAGCCCCTGCCCAAACATCTTTCCATTTTATTTTAGCATCGGGCAATACTTTAAAAATAACTGCAAAAAGAACTGTCACTATCCCAAGTGTAAGTATCAGGTTCACTATATATAGAACTACCACACCAACATCCGGAAACATATTTTGTAATTTGTTTCCCAAACCTTCTATAACGGCAGTTACGGCTAAAGAAACAAGTAACAAAAAACCAAGACTGCCGATTAAACCAAAAGACAATAAACGGCTTTTTATCATCTTCATCATTCCCTGTTTTGGCTTTGCTTTTAAACCCCAAATGCTGTTTATTGAATCCTGAATTTCTGCAAACACACCTGTAGCTCCAATTAATAATGTAATTACACCAATAATTGCTGCTATTTTTCCTTTTCCACCAATGGAAGCATTTTTTATGATTTCTTCAACCTGTTTGGCAGAATCATTTCCAATAAAGTTTTCTAATTGGCGATAGATAGTGCCTTCAACTGCTTCTCTTCCAAGAAAAATGCTGCACAGAAAAATGATCACTATCAATAAAGGGCCTAAAGAAAAAACAGTATAGTATGCAAGAGAGGCGCTGAGTTTGGTTACTTTATCTTCTGAAAAGCCTTTGAAACTTTCTTTTAAAACTTCCCATATTCCCTTAAAGGTAATTTTATTCCGCATGGTTCAGGTTTACGACATTGAAGCAAAAAGGCGGCCAATTCAAAGTAATTTAAGAATAAAGAATTGATAATTAGAACAAGCGCATTACTTATTCTTTATAAGACATTTTACTTCAGTTTTTTATTTTGCTGATGCCTTTCAGTGTCCCGCAAATTCTTTTTCTGTAAATTTTTGTGGAATGCTTCTGTTAAGTTAATACCAGTTTGATTGGCAATACACAGCAACACCCAAAGCACATCTGCCAGTTCCTCACCCAGGTGCTCCTTCCTTTCAATGAGTCCATTCGGACCATCCTCCGTAGAAAGTAGATAGGTATTTTCTTCTTTTTTGTAAGACTGATCTCCATAGATGCGGGCCATATGTCTTGCGACTTCACCGACTTCTTCAGCTAAAACAGCCATGTTGGTTAACTCGCTAAAATAGCGAACGCCTTTGGTTGTAATCCATTCATTTACTTGTAACTGGGCTTGCTGGATAGTCATGACGCGAAATTTATACCCTGCCAACTATGATTGTTCAGCCGGGGAGTTATACGAATGAGAAAACAATTATCTATAATAAATGATTCTTTAAAATTGGAATAATGCCCGATACTACTATATACAAATAAAATCAGCCTAATACTTTAGATTTTTTTATTTACTCTTTATTCTTCGTATCAATTATTATTGTTACAGGTCCATCGTTTACCAGCTCTACTTTCATATCGGCGCCAAAAACACCTGTAGCTATATTTTTACCTAAATCAGCTTGCAATTGTTTGATCATTTTTTCATAAAGCGGAATGGCAATTTCTGGTTTAGCGGCTTTTATATAGCTTGGCCTGTTTCCTTTTTTAGTTGAAGCATGTAATGTAAACTGGCTTACCAGTAAAATATTCCCATCAACATCCCTCACAGAAAGATTCATTACACCTGCATCATCATTAAATACCCGGAGATGCACAATTTTGCTGCTCAACCAGCTTATGTCTTCCTCATTATCATCATTTGTTACTGCCAGTAATGCCAACAATCCTAATCCAATCTCAGCATTCAATTTATCATCAATAGTAACCTTTGCTTTACATACACGTTGAATTACTACCCGCATAACATTTCTGCTTACCTTTCACATGAAGATTAGCTAAATAAAATTACTGCGAGAACTAGGAAGTTTGAAAGTTTATGAATAATTGCCCGATACTCTACATTAGATTTGTCTATTTTTAGGAGGAGGACACTATTTTCAATCAACCTTTTTCATTAAATATTTTGGGTAGAATTACGCTTGATTAAAGAAGTTACTTATAAATAAACAGTTTAACGTTTGGCTTATACCGCAATTGATAATGGTATTTGAAGTTTATGAGGATGAACGAATTTTATTTTTCAATTTATTCTTTACAATGTCACTCACAATTCCCAGCTCATGAAGTGCCTGATAGTCGATGATAATACAATGGCCCGAATGGCAATGAAGCAACTGGTGGCTCAGGTGCCTTCATTAGCGCTTGTGAAAGAATGTAGCGATGCTATTGAAGCTTATCACGAATTGAACCAACAACCTATTGATTTATTGCTACTTGATATTGAAATGCCCGAAATGACCGGATTAGAGCTTACCAGAAATTTAGGTGATAAATGCCCGCTAATCATATTTACCACAGCAAATAAGGATTATGCAGTGGAAGCCTTTGACTTAGATGTGGTTGATTACCTGATAAAGCCGGTATCCACGGCTCGTTTTTTACGGGCTGTTGACAGGGCCACTGATATGATGTCTTCCAAAAAACAAGATGCGGTAATTGCAGAAAAAGAGTTTGTTTTTATAAAGGATAATGGCATTCTAAAAAAAATCGATAACAACGACATTTTATATTTAGAAGCAAAGGGTGATTACGTAAGAGTTCATACTCCTCAAAAACTTCATTTTCTTCATACCACGCTAAAATCCATAGAGGAAAAATTACCGGCTTCCAAATTTGTACGGGTACACCGCAGCTTTATTGTGGCACTCAACAAAATAGATTTTATACATGAAAACAGTATTTTCATCAATAATACTTCTATTCCCCTGTCAGACAGCTACCGCAGCGTTTTTACGAAACGGTTGAATCTTTTGTGATGCCACCTTTAAAATAAGCCATTTCAACGACAAATTTCAGGCATTCGTCTAATAATTATTTTCCATTATAAACCACTTCTTAGTTTTATATCAGCAATTAACTAGCTAAAGAATTCGCTGCTATTACGTAAAAGGTCGCAACCAAAACTTTCTATTAAAAAAGTTGTTTTTGTAGTTACTGTTGACGTGGAGCAAAAACAACTTCGATTTTATGACTAAATATCTTACTATATTTTTTCTGCTTTCTCTCTCTGTTTTAATTACATGCGAATATTTTTTTCTGCGTGAATTGTATGGAGCCAAAAGAACTATAGTTCTTGTTGTGTGTTTATTCGGAATGCTTGGCAGTATTTATTACTTTATTTATTTCTTCAGGAAAGATCGCCAGCTATCGCGGAATTCGCAATAGTACAATCATTTTTGTATTTTAGACCCTTCTTATGCGGAAGGATAATCTGAAATATTTAGCACTGTGTCTTTTTCTTGTAGGGGTTATTACTATTGTTTTTTTACTGTTTATCTCCGGTCAAAACAATGACCGCCTTATACAAAGCAACAAAAGGTTGCTCGATGAGGTGGCCATTCAAAATAATCTTCGGGAACTGGAAGCAGATATACTTACAGTAGAAAGCGATATTCGCGGATTAGTAATAACAAATAGTACCACCTATTTACCTGGGGTACGTCAAAAGATAAATAACATCCAGGGAGGATTAAATTTTCTAAAGAATTCCCAAAAGTACAAGAAAAATAAAAAAGATGTAACTGACCTTAACGAATTGATTCATGCAAAAATAGCCTTCAGCTATAATGTTTTATCTGCCTTTGAAAATGGGGGTAAAGCAGAAGCTGAAAAAATAATCAATTCCGATCGTGGTAAAATTTTAAGAGATAGTATTACAATAGTTATCAGTTATTTAGATAAAGAACGTCATAAGGAGTTAGTATTGATATCAAATTCAATAGAAATTAATAGCTCAAAGGCACAAACCTGGGGATTGATAATTGCAGCCATAGCCTGCATCATATGTGTGCTTGCCTTTCTATACATCGTAAAGCTGGGAAGAGAGCAACAGCAAATGATTGTGAAACTTAATGAATCTGAAAAAGAAATTAAAGAAGCGGCCGAAATAAAGCAACAGTTCCTGGCGAATATGAGTCATGAAATTCGCACCCCTGTAAATGCAATTTTAGGATTTACAACTCTACTGGATAAAACAACTCTTAACACAGAGCAGAAAAAATATTTAAGCTTCATTCATTCCTCCGGAGAAGATTTACTTACCATTATCAATGACATTCTTGATCTTTCTAAGATTGAAGCAGGCATGATGCATTTTGAGAATGCTCCATTCAGTTTAAACGGCTTATTGTCTTCAATAGAGATTATGTTTCGTGAGAAAGCAAAAGAAAAAAACTTGCTTTTTAATGTATTTACTCCGTCCACTAAATACGATACATTTTATGGAGATGCAGTAAGACTTACTCAAATATTAATGAACCTGTTGAGTAACGCAATAAAGTTTACTCAGAAAGGCTTTGTAGAATTACACGTTAGAATATTAGAGGAAAGTGAAAACACAGTAAGAATGCAATTTTGTGTGGTGGATTCGGGAATTGGGATTGCGGCGGAAAAACAACAACTGGTTTTTGCACGGTTTCAGCAGGCAGAAGCAGAGACTACCCGCCGATTTGGCGGGACAGGTTTAGGATTATCTATTGTTAAACAGTTGGTAGATCTTCAACAGGGAACCATTGAATTAGAAAGTGAAGTTGAAAAAGGTTCTGAATTTAAAGTAACGCTTGCATTTGCACCGGTAACTGATAAAGCACAAATAATATTAAAGCATAGTAAAGAAGATGGTGAAGTGCTGAAGAATGTAAAAATTCTCATAGCAGACGACAATCGCATGAATCAACAACTAATGATTCATTTAATGAGACAATGGCAATTAGATTATGTATTGGTAAACAATGGACTTGAAGTCTTGGATGTTCTTAAAAAAGAGAAGTTCTCACTTATATTAATGGATATTCAAATGCCGGAAATGGATGGATACTCAACTGCTTTGACAATTCGTAATGATTTAAGATCAGATATTCCCATTATTGCAATGACGGCTCATGCAATGAGTGGCGAAAAAGAAAAGTGTTTGGGATTGGGCATGAATGATTATTTATCAAAGCCTTTAAAAGAACAAGATCTTTACAACATTATTAAATATTATGCAAGAGACAATCCTGTTGAAGAGAACGGGAACACTCCAGTGATTGACTTAGCTTATCTCCACGAATTATCGAATGGAGATGCAGAATTTGAACAAATAATCATCAGACAATTCATTCTACAAGTGCCTGAAGAATTAGAGTTATTAAAAGAAGCAATTGTTAAAAAAAACTTAGCCAAAATAAAAAGCATAGCTCATGGTATAAAAAGTTCTGTTGGATACATGGGTTTAGCAAATCGCCTTTACCCTTTCCTGCAAAGAATGGAACAGGAAGCTGTACAGCTAAATTCTGAATTTCATTTTAGGGAAGATTTTGATAAGATAGATATGATTTGCCGAAAAGCAATAACGGAAGCACGACAGCTTGTTAGCGCTGTGTATGCAGAACAAAGAGGGTAGGAGGTTGCAGAGTTAAACGGTGACCGTTCTAATAATAAGGACGCTACTTAGCTGAACTAATCAACCATCGAATATATTCCCGGCTTTTCTTCTTTTTTATTTCCATTTCCCTGGTATAAGCATCTGATCTTGTTTCAAAACCGCTCTGTATAAACAACTTCCCAATCCCTTAGCTCTTTTAGTGGATTTACTTCCAGAATTCGTATGGCTAAATATACGATCGCCCAGATTATTTGTATGCCCGCTATAAAATTTATTAATACACTTCGAATAAAGAATATACACGTGGAGATCCCATACAGAATAGTGGAGGTTACCGGAGTCGAACCGGTGACCTTTTGCATGCCATGCAAACGCTCTAGCCAGCTGAGCTAAACCCCCTTAACAAAAATTATTTCACTCAACAGCCAACCTTTCCGATAGCCATCGGGACGCTCTAGCCCTGCCTACCGGCAGGCAGGCAGCTGAGCTAAACCCCAATTATTAAACTATGAAAATTTCAATAGGAGCTGCAAAAATAATAGTTACAGAATTGTTGGTATAAAAATTTATATCTGCATATAAATTAAATTTTTATGCAAAAGGGAGGAAAAGAAAAACCCGTACGCAAACCACAGCAACAACCAAAACCGGGGATTGAAGAAAAAATGAAACCGAAACCGGTTGCGGACCGGCCGGAACAGCAAAATAAATTACAGGATAAGGTTGCGCTTATAACCGGAGGAGACAGTGGTATTGGAAAAGCAGTTGCCATTTTATTTGCCCAAGAAGGCGCTGATGTAGCTATTTCTTATTTAAGTGAACACGAAGATGCCCGGGAAGTAAGAAGGAAAATAGAAACGGAATACGGCCGCAGGTGCATATTGATTGCAGGGGATATTAGAAAAGAAAAACACTGCAAAAAAATTGTAGACGATACAGTAAAAGAATTTGGCAAGCTGGACATCCTTGTAAATAATGCCGCTACACAAACAGAACAAAAATCAGTTGAAGATATTACCACAGAGCAATTATATGAAACTTTTGAAACCAATATTTTCTCCATGTTTTGGATTACAAAAGCTGCATTAGTCTACTTAACAAAAGGCTCTAATATCATAAATACTACATCGGTAACAGCATATAGAGGAAGTCCCGGTTTAATTGATTACTCTGCAACCAAAGGAGCTATTGTAACTTTTACCCGCAGTCTTGCACATAATCTTATTGATAAGGGAATACGTGTGAATGCTGTGGCACCAGGCCCCATCTGGACGCCATTGATTGTTGCAAGCTTTAAGGCAGATAAAGTTTCCACTTTTGGAAGTGATGTGCCAATGAAAAGAGCCGGTGAGCCTGCAGAAGTTGCGCCTTGTTATTTATTCCTTGCAAGTGAAGATGCTTCGTACCTGACCGGGCAAGTGCTTCATCCGAATGGTGGTGAAATTGTGAATGGTTAACAGTGGCATAATTTGTGTTGTTTTATACTTGTTCTCAAAGGGGTGTCCCGCTTCAAGTGGGGACTGAGATTATACCCATTGTACCTGATCTGGGTAATGCCAGCGAAGGGAAAGAATAAAAGGGTTCTGGTTTTCCGGAACCTTTTTTTACGGCTTCAGAAAATCTTTCATCATGAAAATATTTTCTCTTGCCGTAACAAATAAATCGCTTTTCGAAGAACCGCCCCAACAAACATTAGCAGGAATAGTTTCCAGTTTTAGTAACGCTAGCCGTTTGCCTACCTTATTCACAATCACTACTCCCTCTTTATTGCAAAGCAAAATATTTCCAAAGCGATCGCATTTAATTCCATCACCATTCTCTTTGCATACCCTACTAATTAATTGAAGAGTATCCGCATTAAATTGTAGCATAAAAGGTTCAAAATCTTTATTAGAGCAGGTGTATAAAATTTTTTTGTCAGGCGATAAACAAACACCATTGGGATATTGGTACTGATCACAAAAAAGCTGTACCCCTCCCTCCCTCCAGCAATAAACTCCTGCAACAGACTGATACTTATCAGGAATAAGTTTTTGGTCCATCAATCCATACGGTGGATCACTAAAAAATACAGATCCATCATCATGTATTACCAAATCGTTAGGGCTGTTAAAAGGTCTTGATTTATATTCTGAAATCAATGGTTCAATTTTTCTTTCTTTTAAAATTGCTACGCAATGATTCCCATGCTGGCAGATTAATAATTCTCCCTTTTCATTCAGTGCTAAACCATTTGAGCCTATTTGTTTGGAGAGACGGGCCACATCCTGATGAGTGCAACCGCTGTTTTTCAAAAAAACTTTTTTTTCTTCTCCCGGCGTTAACTGATAAATAACATTTTCCGGTATATCGCTAAATAGATAAAATCCATTCGGATGCCATACAGGGCCTTCTGAAAAAGAACAACTATTATCCAGTTTTTTTATTTCAAAATCTGTGTTGTAATAATTCCTTAGGTCGCTAGTATATACAACAAGTGCAGGATGTACCAAATTTTCTATTTATAAAGATTCCAATTTTTGCAGCACCTGTGCCAGGTCAATGCCCTTCCCCAATACAGGGGCAAATAGATCGCCTTCTGCTTTTACTCTATCTAAGATATTATTGATGTTGAAGGTTGTTGGTGTCAATCCTTTTTTTACTTCTCCCCAATGCAAAGGTGTTGAAACAGGAACTCCAGGCTTAGGCCGTAAAGAATAGGGTGCAGCAGCAGTTTGTGTTTCCCTGTTTTGCAGATAATCCAGATAAATTTTATTCCTTCTTTTTACAGGGCTGCGCTCAATGCTTGTATATTCTGGTATTTCAATATGTACCATGTTTACTACCAGCTCCGCTAATTGCTTGCTTTGCTCAAAACTATATTGAGCAGCCAGGGGTATATAAATATGTAAGCCTCTCGATCCGGATGTTTTACAATAACTGTCAGCACCAATCACATCTAATATTTTTTTTACCACTGAAGCACATTCAATTACTTTATTAAATTCTACATCCTGTGGGTCTAAATCTATTAAACAGTAATCAGGATTTAAAGGCTTTTGTGCGCGGGAATGCCAGGGATGCATTTCTATACACCCCATGTTTGCCATATAAATCAAAGTAGCTTCGTTACTGCATACCAGGTACTCTACTGTTTCATTTGTTGATTCACTGAAATCTTTGTGTGTTTGCATCCAATCCGGCACTTTACCTGCCATATCTTTTTGGTAGAAATTGGGTGCATCAATCCCATTTGGGTGGCGATTTAAAGATTGGGGTCTGTCCATCATATATGGCAGCATATAAGGTGCAATGCTGAGATAATAATTGATCATATCCAGCTTGGAGCACTTTTCTTTTTTCCAGTACAGCTTATTAAGATTTGTTAATTTCAACTCACGGCTGTCAATAATTATTTGTTGATTAACACCATCTTCGACACTTACCTGCAGCCCGGAGGTTTTAAGTTTAGGTATATTTTTCTTTGCTGGTTTTTCGGTTTTTGATCTTTCTTTTTTTGATGCTCTTTCCGGAGACGTTTTTTTTGATTTCAAACCACTGTTTTCACTTTTGTCTGTAGCAGGCATTGCGGCACTCCGCTCAATCCTTACGTCTTTTGGGTCTTTATCTTCACGTAAACCCATAAATATCGGGTGCCTGGCTACTAACTCTTTTGTCCACTCTGTAAATTTTATTTCGCAAATCAATTTTGGCTGCACCCATGTGGCAGGTGTATTTGTTTTTGGCTTCTTTTTAAATGGAGAATGATCAGTAACCAACGGTTGTAATTTATTCCATACTTCCTTTAGCGTTTTTTGGTTAAAGCCCCCGCCCGTGTGTCCTACATAGATCAAATCACCACCATTATAAACTCCTAATAAAAGAGCGCCGAAATATTGCCTTGTATTTCTGGGCTTAGTAAATCCGCAAATAACTACTTCCTGCCGCTTATTAATTTTTATTTTTAACCAGTTACCGGTTCTGTTGCCGGGCTGGTAAGTGCTGTCTGCTTTTTTCGCCATCATGCCCTCTAACCCCATCTGAAGCGCCGCATCAAAAAAATCTTTCCCCTTCTCCATTACATGATCACTGTACTTTATGGTGTCATTCTCGGGCAATATCTCTTTTAGTAAATGTTTACGGTCTGTAAGTGGCAATTGCGTTACATTATAATCATTTATCCATAGAACATCAAATATGTAATATTGAAGTTTCCCTTCCTGAGCATTTTGCCAGTTTTGCAAGAGTTGAAATTCTGCTATACCTCTTTCATTCGCTGCTACAATTTCACCATCGAAAACTGCATTTATGTTTATTTCTTTTAATGCTTTTGTTACAGCCTCATATCTATCGGTAAAGGGTAAGTTATTACGGGATATAATTTTTACAGACTTGCCATTCAGGTAAGCAATTGCACGGTAACCATCCCATTTTATTTCATACAACCAATCCTTATTATTAAAAGAGTCCTCCACCAGTGTTGCGAGCATTGGCTTTACACTTTGCGGCATTGGTGATTTTTTTGCTAATGCTGAATTTTCCCTGAGCAATTTTTCTACATTAAAGGCTTTTTTTTTAGGAGTCTTTTTTTTTGCAGAAGATTTTATTCCTGGTTCGTCGCCACCCACTTCTGCTTCAGGATGCTTTACCTGCACGCCATGCGCCTTTGCAACCTGTGCTAATGTTTTACCAGATTTTACTGATTTATCTTTTTTTATAACATCCTCGTCAGTAGCAAAATCATCTTTCTTTTTTACTAATAACCAGGATTTTCCATCAGCATCTTTTTTCAACTTAAAAAGTGCAAATGCACCCTTGATTTTTTTACCACGAAGCACAATTTTTAAATCACCGGTGTATAATTGCTTTAGTAGTAATTTTTCTCCATCTTCCCTGCTTAAACCCTCTGCATCCATTGGCTCGTACGTTCCTTCATCCCACACTATAACAGTACCTGCACCGTAATTGCCTTCCGGAATAATCCCTTCAAAAGTTCGGTAATCATAAGGATGATCTTCAACCATCATAGCCAAACGTTTATCCTCCGGATTTAAAGAAGGTCCCTTTGGAACTGCCCAACTTTTTAAAACACCTTTCATTTCCAGTCTAAAGTCGTAATGCAGGTGTGATGCATCATGCTTTTGAATAACAAACCGAAGACTTTCCCTGGATGAATTTTCTTTACCAGCAGGCTCTGGCGTATCTGAGAAATTCCTTTTCTGTTTATACAAGCTCAGGCTCATGTCACCTAAAAGGGGGATAAATCTTATGCCACAATTGTTGGCTGAGAGCTGCCGATGGACAAGTGGTTATGCTGTTTTTTTAGTTGTATTCAAGCTTTGTTTCAGCACTTCCATTAAATCTTTTACATTACCGGTTGTTTCTTTACGTGGCTCCGCAACATGAATTTTCTTGCCTTTTGCCTTCGCTTCAATTACTTTTTTCAGTTCATTAACATAAGTATCTTTAAACGCAGAAGGATCAAATTTTTCTGATAATTGCTCAATCAACTTTACAGCAAGCTGTACTTCCTTGGGTGATATTTTATCTTTTTTTGGAGTTTCAATTTCAGGTGCTTCTCTTACCTCTTCCTGATAGCGCATTTGATTTAGCATAAGCACATTATCATGTGGTTTAATGGAACAAACATGAGCCCTGTTGCGCAACATAAATTCAGCTATACCAACGGACTTTGTTTCTTCCATAGCTCTCAAAAGCAACTGGTAAGTTTTCTCAGCACCTTTACCTGGTATTATATAATAAGGCTTTTCGTAATAAATCGGATCAATCTCCGATTCCTTCGCAAACTGAACAATATCTATTGAAGTTGATTTTTCGGGGCTTGCACTTTTAAAATCTTCATCGGTAATTACAACATATTTACCCTTAGTATATTCATAACCTTTAACTATCTCCTTCCAGGGCACCTCTTTGTCCGTTTTCGTATCAATACGTGCATAGCGTATTTTAGACAGGTTATCCTTGGACAGCATATCAAAATTTAAGTCCTCCGATTGAACTGCACTTAGTAATTTAACCGGCACATTAACTAATCCAAAACTTATTGCACCTGACCATATAGGACGCATAAGCAAACATTTATGAAGAAAGAGGAAAATAGGTATTTGGACTTACACTGTTGCCGTAACCAAACCAGTTAACAAAATTACCGACAACATTTTGCCACCATGAATTTTGGGCGCCGGACTGAGTTTCGTAGTATTCGGCTTTAAGCATTTTTACCTTCACCAATACCCTATCTGTCGAACTCACTTCCCCGGCATTTCCAGTTAACATTGTAAATGCAACTATATCTTCGGGATCATGCACCACCCATGCTTTTCCGCTAACTTGTAAAAAGCAATCTATTCCTTTTTTAAAATAATCCAAACGTACAGGAAATTCAGCTTCAAATTCTGTTACGTGTTGCCTGGGTTTTTTTACAAAAAACCACACATAGCCATAATCATCTACCTGCAAAGTAGCTACAATTGTTGAAGGGAGCTTAAGTACAGAATCGCTTAAATTAAAAAAAATAGCACTACGGATTTCTTTAATTTTTTCCTGTAAAAAATGTAATTGTTGGTTGGCTTGCATTATAAGTCGGAATTTAGGGTTCAAGAGTTCTATAGTATTAACCCAAATTAGATACCATAAAAAACAAAATGAAAAATATATATCTCTAAAGTCTTTGGGTAAAAAAATCTACACCTAATGCCGCTATAATGAGGTTGGCTGGCATTATATTTTTATTAACCGTTATAAATAAGTTTTATGGCAAAAAATAATAAGTCAGCAAGTACAACAAAAGCATCACAGAGTACCACGTTTCAAAATGAAGAAACACAACTAAGAGATTTATTTATTGATGAGGTTAGAGACATTTACTGGGCAGAAAAGTATTTGACAAAAGCATTACCGAAAATGCGAAAAGCAGCAACTTCTGAAGAGTTAGCAAATGCTTTTGAGGAACATTTATCCGTAACAGAAAAGCAAATAGACAGATTGGAGGAAGTGTTTGAATTGTTGGATGTAAAAGCAAGAGCTATCAAATGCGAAGGAATGGAAGGGCTTGTAAAAGAAAGTGAAAAAGTGATTCAGGAGACTGAAAAAGGTTCCTCCACCCGTGATGTAGGAATAATAATAGCTGCGCAAAAAGTGGAACATTACGAAATAGCAGCTTATGGTAGCTTGGTGCAATTAGCAAAAACCATGGGCAGAGATGATATTGCAGACCTGCTACAGGAGACATTAGATGAAGAAAAAGAAGCTGATCAGCTTCTTACAGAGTTGGCAGTAAGCGGGATTAACATTAATGCAGAAAGCGAACCTGAAGATGAATAGCTAATTGTTAATTATAGACAACCGCAGAAAAAGTCAGGCCTTTTGGTCTGACTTTTTCTTTATTAGCCAAAAAACAATGAAAAAAAAGAAAAGTGGCTTTGCGGCAAGGTTTGAAAAAATTGCTGCTGCATCTACAAAAGGAGCTGGAACACCAGCGACATTTCTTATAGCTTTATTTATCATCATTGTTTGGGGAGTTACAGGGCCGCTTTTTCATTTTTCCGATACGTGGCAACTTGTAATAAACACCGGCACCACCATTATTACCTTTTTAATGGTTTTTATTATTCAGCAAACGCAGAATAAAGATTCTATGGCTTTGCAACTAAAATTAAATGAACTAATAGCTTGTGAACAACGAGCAAGCAATCGTTTAATTGATATTGAAGATTTGACACAGGAAGAATTGGATGTACTGAAAAAGTTTTACGTAAAGCTTGCGGACCTGGCAAAGAAAGAGAACCAATTACACAGCTCCCATTCGGTTGATGAGGCAGATGGCATGCATACAGAGAAGTCCACAAACATTAAAAACCGCCAATCCCAACATAAAAAAACAACAACAGCTTAAATGGAAATTGTACAGCAATTATCTCACAAGGAAATTCTAAAGTTAGACAAGGACTACAGCAAGGCGGCAAAGGTGGCTGATCTTATTTATGTAAGTGATAAAGGCCCCGGAATTTCACGTTTGAAAAAAGGCACTGGTTTTTCGTACATCTACGAAAGGAAACCTTTAAAAGATAAGAATGAATTATTAAGAATAAGGAAATTAGCTATACCACCAGCATGGACAAGCGTTTGGATCTGTGCTAAAGAAAATGGTCATATTCAGGCTACAGGTTCGGATGTTCGCGGCCGAAAACAATACCGTTATCACCCGTTGTGGCATACGTTGAGGAATGAAACAAAGTTTCACAGGTTATATGAATTTGGAAAATTATTTCCTTCTCTTCGCCTGAAACTGGAAGAAGATTTTGCTAAAAAGGAAATGGGAGAAGAAAAAGTGCTTGCTACCGTAATTAGTTTAATGGAGCGGACATACATACGCATTGGCAACAACGATTACGAAAAGCTTTATGGCTCGTATGGCCTCACTACTTTAAAAGACAAACATGTAAAAGTAGAAGGGGACCGGATGGTTTTTTCATTTAAGGGGAAGAAGGGAATTGACCAGGAAGTAACCCACAGTAATCGCAGGCTGGCTAAAGCTGTTAAAACCTGCCGGGATATACCAGGTAAAGAATTGTTTCAATACTACGATGCAGAGGGAAACAAAAAGCCCATTGACTCCGGGATGGTAAATAAATACATTAAAGATGCTACCGGACAGGATTTTAGTGCAAAAGACTTTAGAACGTGGGCCGGCACGTTAAACATTTTAAGAGCATTTCAAGTTATTGGTGAAGCAAGCTGTGAAGCAGACTGCAAGAAAAATATTATTGCCGCGCTTGACGAAGTGAGCAAGAAATTAGGTAACTCAAGAACCATTTGTAAAAAATATTACGTGCATCCTGGTATCCTAAAGCTGTACGAGGATAATAACCTGAATAAATACTTATCGGAGCTGGAAAAAATTGAACAACCAGACGATCTTACGGGCTTAACATCAGAAGAAAAAGTGCTTATGAAGATTTTAAAGGAACTGATTTAATTTAGTATCTACTCACGAGTTCCTTTTCAGTCTGGTTTTTTACAGCTACTAAATTTTACACCTGCGGGAAAGGAGGTTGATTATGACTTTTTACCGGCACCTGATTTAGAGCTTTTTTTACCACCGCTCTTTTTTGGAACCTTTTTACCCTTCTCTCTGGCCTCCGATAAACCAATTGCAATTGCCTGTTTACGTGAGGTAACTTTTTTTCCGGTACCTGTTTTCAATTTACCTTTTTTCATTTCATGCATAGCATCTTCTACTTCTTTGCCTGCACCTTTAGAATATTTTGCCATTTGATAAAATTTTGATTTATAGTTATAGATTACGATTCATTATAGAAAATTCCTGTACCAACCACATTAAATTTATATCAGGTACGATTTTTTCACGTGCAATGAAAACGATTATTATGGAAAGAAATGAAGTAATAGGTGTTCTTAATGATCTTATACGTATCAACAACGACAGAATTGTTGGTTATGAAAAAGGTATAGAAGAGTTGAAAGATGAGGATGCTGATTTGCGTACATTGTTTCATCGTTATACCCAGGAAAGCAAGCAGTATGTGAATGAGCTCACTCACGAAGTAACACGTTTGGGCGGCGATCCTGCAGAGGGTACCACCAATTCAGGAAAAATATACAGAGTGTGGATGGATGTAAAAGCAGTATTTAGCGGCAAGGACCGAAAAACTGTTTTAAGCAACTGTGAGTTTGGTGAAGATGCAGCGCAAAAAGCATACGATATGGCGCTGAATTCTGATGTTGAATTAGAAGCTCCACTTCGTGAGTTAATTGTTAAACAAAAGGCGCAGCTTAAAGTAGGGCATGATGAAGTAAAGCGGCTAAGGGATATGCATAAGAATGACTGATTATTTGCGGATGAATTTTAAAAAAACTTTGATTGTAGACTCACTACACTCTTCTTGGCAGGATTTGTTGCTTGTAATACCTGAAAAGAATCAAACTGATAAGCAAGAGAAAGATTCGGTAAATATTTCAGAAACAAGCAAGAATACTACAGATACAGGTAACTTTTTGGTGGATTCCTCCGGGGATTAACACTTTTTTAATTTTGGACAATTTGAGGCTGGTGTTTGCCAGCCTTTTGTCTTTTGGGGAATTAGCTACTCAGCAAACCACTGGGTTTTGTTCTATTTTTTTGGCAAACTATTTTGATTATATAGGGTAAAGACCCACGTTGCATGTTAGTGAACGAGAACAGTATGCCTTATATGAAAAGCCTGGTTACCTGTTTAAATCGCATGGAGATGGAGGGCTATACGGAACATTTTAAAATGACTGACCGGGGTCTGGAGGCATTACAACAACAAAAAAATTACCATCCTGACCAGGTACAGGTTGTGAACTGTTTTAAGTTCGAAGGCAATGCTGATAAGAATAATAATGCAGTATTATTCGTTATAGAAGCCAATGACGGAACAAAAGGGACTTTGGTGGACGCTTCCGGAATACGCAATAATCCTAAGATCTGCAATTTAATAAAGAGGTAGAATTAATTAGGAAGAAAATTGTGAAAAAACTAAAATGAGTTTAACAAGCTACTATATACAAGCCTGCACAAAAGCATGGCTTACTTGTGAAAATCTATTAATAGGGTTATTTGAAAATGAAACTTCTTTTTCCCAACGCACAATGCAGGTTATTGATGAATGCTCCCACATATGTTTCGGAACCATACAGGCCTTAGAACAGCAGCAGGTTAATCTGCATCAAATAGCATTGCTTTGTGTAGGTATTTGCGAAGAATGCGCAGAGGTTTGCGACAGATATACTAATAATGTATTTAGCGATTGTGCTGCTACCTGCAGAGAATGTTCAGCCATTGTTGCACAGCTTATTTCGGCCCCTGTTTAAAAAAGGAGACCCTGTTACTAGTAGCTGCAAGCAATGCAATTCAAATTAAGTGTAATAAAGTGAGAGGTTTAAGCTCTGCGTATAATCCCCAATAACAATGAAATAATTGCAAGTACAATCAAAATGTGAATTACACCGCCTGCATTCCAATAAAATACTCCAAGCAGCCACCCTATTATTAAAATAACAGCTATTATATAAAGAATACTTCTCATAATGGTATTTTAATACAACGCTAAAATACATCTTAAAAATATTGCCACTTAGTTTTATATTATTTTTTAACCTGTTTCTGAAACCACTTTCATACTAATGTGTAGTTAATTCCACAAGCCTGCTATAATTAATTTTACCAGTATTTAATTTGAATGTTGGTTATTTGTAAACAGAACAGGAAAGGAAAATGAAGAGAATAATTAAGGCGCTTTTACTTTTTAAACATGCGGCTGTTGCATTTGTAGATGACAATGCCTTTAAATTAAGTGCCTCACTTAGCTATTATACCATATTTGCACTGTGCCCGCTACTGATCATTATTATTTCTCTAGCGGGTGTTGTTTGGGGTAAAGAAGCAGTGCAGGGGCGAATATATGGACAGATTAACGAACTGGTTGGTAGCGAAGCTGCATTACAAATACAAGCTATTATTAGTAATATACAAAACACCCAAACAGGTACTGTGGGAGCTATTATAGGGACCATTATCTTAATCATTGGTGCCACCGGAGTATTTACAGAAATGCAGGATTCTATTAATTTCATCTGGTCTGTAAAATCAAAACCTAAAAGAGGGTGGCTTAAATTCCTCAGCAACCGGTTGCTTTCTTTTTCACTGGTTGTAGGTATGGGGTTTATTTTACTGGTGTCTCTAATTATAAATGCTTTACTCACGTTATTAAGTGATAAATTATTAAAATTTTTCCCGCACTACACTATTTATCTTTTTAATACCATTAATTCAGCTATCATACTTATTGTGATTACCGGATTATTTGCTGTTATTTTTAAAATATTACCTGATGCTGTCATCTCCTGGAAAGATGCAATGATAGGAGCAATATTAACAGCTACACTTTTCCTGCTAGGAAAGTCCTTAATTGAATATTATTTAGGGAAATTAAACCTGGGTGTAACGTATGGTACTGCTGCTTCTATAATAATTATTCTTTCGTGGGTGTATTATAGTGCGTTGATTTTATATTATGGAGCTGAGTTTACAAAAATGTATGCACTACAGGCAGGCCATGGCATTCGGCCCAAAGAAACAGCAGTGTTTATCATAAAAAGAGAGTCTAAAGAAGTTCCGGAATCTTATTTAGAAACTTAAGTTTGTACAGTTCAAAATTGGAGGAAATTTTGAACTGCATTTTTAAAGTCCCGGTTATAATGCTTAATACAAGTGGTCAACAAAGGGCCATAATTTTTGTTGCTACACTAGTAACGTTCTTCTGAAGTTTTAAATAGAAGTTATGAAAAACATGAAACATCCCGCTTTCATCATTGGTATAGTTAGTATAATACTTTTATTTGTAGGCATTGGGATGAAAGCTAATGCAGAAAGATCAGGTGATATAGTTATTATCATCAGTGTTGTATTTGGGGCCGTACACTGGGTGTGGAGTATTCTTGATGTAGTGAATAGAACGGATATGAAACCGTTTCAAAAAAGATTTTGGCTGATTGCTGTAATTGCGGCACCTGTTTTGGGCGGTATGTTGTTTTATGCCATGCATCAGCAAAAAGATAAACTTGTTACGTAAAATCACTTCTACTAAAACAACTATTACAACAGAGAACTTCGTTCATGCGCACGGGAGACTAATAATAAATTTAGTTCCTTCATCAACAACAGACGAAACGTCAATATGTGCCTGGTGAGATTGGAGGATATTCAGAGTAGCAGCAAGGCCCAGTCCCATTCCATTTCTTTTTGAAGTGAAGTATGGCTCAAATAACTTAGAAATATGGTCTTCAGGAATACCACATCCATTATCTTCTATTACAATTGTGTGAATTTTACCAGTTGTTTTTATTTCAATGTCTAATCCTCCGATAACACTTGGCATAGCCTCTATTGCATTAAGAACTATATTCAAGAGTGCAATCTTTAATTTTTCTTTGTTGGCCATTACATAGCAGGGCTCATTGCAGTAGCGTATCTGCATATTTACACGATGCAATGTAATACGATCCAAAGCCTCCGCAAGGGTATCATCCATTACAGATTGCAAGGTGCACTTTTCAAATGCTAATTCTGCAGGCCTGCTGGAATCTAACAGTTCTGTAATTAAATTACCAATGCGTTTACTGTTACGTTGTATAATATCCAAAAAAAGACCGGCTTCCTCCGTAGGACTTTCAGCAAGTTGCTCTACAGACATATTTATATTATTCAACGGGTTGCGCACTTCATGTGCCAGTGTTCTTACCAGTCTTCCCGTTGCACCTAATTTCTCTGCTAATAAATTTGCCTTTTCTGCTTTTTTAAGGTTTGTAATATCATGTATTAATCCCTGGTAGATGTTTTCTACGCCATCCAGAGATGCAGTTAAGGAAAACATGCATATTCTTTTTGCACCAATTTTGGTATTTAATTCCAGTTCAAGATCATTTACCTCCCCATGCTCGTCCAGCAACCTTCTAAGAAGTTTTTTTTTGTGCTCTTCTGTTATTAACTCATAAAGACTTATCTGCTGTAGTTCCTGCTTTGTATAACCAAAAAAATTAGCTGTAGCAGCGTTCATATCCTTAAATACAAGTTGTTTATCTGCTATGAAAACTGCATCCTTTGATAATTCAAAAATGCTTCGGTATTTGTGTTCATTAGCCCGTAACGCTTTGATGTATGCAGTTCTTTCCAATGCGTAGCGAATACACCGTTCCAATTTATCCGTATTTAGATCTGTTTTTATAAGATAATCAGTGGCACCCATTTGCATCGCTTCTATATCTACTTCCTTATTTCCTTTACCTGTAAGCAAAATTATTGGCTCTTCAATACCCAACTGTATTGCTTCTCTTAATAAATCCAGCCCTGTTTTTGCGCCTAACCTGTAATCTATAAAGTACATATCATAGCTACGATATTTAAAATGCTCAACTGCCTCATTGTACTTATAACACCAATCTGTAAATATGTTATATTCCTCTATTTCCTTGAGATAGTCAGAAGTAATAAGAAAATCATCCTCATCATCATCAATAATCACTATTCGGATGGGAGGCGGGGATAAAGACATTTAATTGAGTTTTCCGGTAACCAATAAAGAAAACAACAGGCCGGTAGTTGATACTTCATGGTAATGTATCTCTCCTCCATAAGGTTTGATGACGCTTTCAAATTTTTGCAGGGTTTCTTTGTACAAATGAAGCCAATCCTTATCAGTTTTCAAATTAGAATGAAAAGTAATTTTAAATTTTGAGAAGCCCTTTGGCACTCGCATATCCATTTCATCAGAAGTATTAAGCCGGCACTTAATATGAATAAAGAGTTTTGTTCCTTTTAGCGAATGATCCAATACCATACTAATCATGCCGCAAAAAAAATTTTTCAATGGTGCTTCATCTACTATTACTAACGGCAGAGCATCGCAGCGGATTATAGCTCCTAATTGTTTTATTTTATTCCGGCAGTTTTCTAATGCCTTTTGCACAATATTATCCAAGTCCACTAATCCGTAACAAACAGATTCATCCGGTTCCTGATTTTGCGCAGGAGAGAACTTATCATAATTCGTCTGATCAGCAGGATGAATGAATAAATTTCTCATAGTTACTGGTTGTTAAATTCCTGATACTGTTTCATTTTATTGTATAAAGTTTTCCTGTCAATGTTTAAAAGCTTTGCTGCCTTGCTTTTATTAAAGTTTACTTTCTTTAAAGCCCGTAATATCATTTCATATTCAGCATCTATACTGGCGCCTTTGAGTGTAGGTTCTGAAATATTTTTTGACAGTTCCGGCAATTCCTCTGGAACATCAGAAGCAGGTTGCGTTACAGCAAGCTCCGGTTGTTTATCAAATTGAAGTTTACTAAAATGAGATATCTCAAAAGGTAATGACGTTGCTTCAATCAGCCCATCATCGGATAAAAGCGTTGCCCGCTTTATTACATTTTTCAACTCCCTTAAATTTCCATACCATATATAATTTCTAAAAATAGCTTCCACTTCCGGCGTAAAGCCTTTTATATTTTTGTTCAGCTCCTGGTTTGTTTGCTCCAGGAAGTGGTTTGCAAACAGCATTATATCATCTTGTCGCTGGCGCAATGGCGGCACCTGTATGCTGAACTCATTAAAACGGTGAAACAGATCCTCCCGGAATTTTCCTTTTCGTGTTACATCCCATAGCTTTTCATTGCTTGCAATGATAATTCTCACATCCAGTTCTGTATCCTTTATTCCTCCAATTCTCCGCATCTTTCTTTCCTGCACAACACGTAAAAGCGAAACCTGTATATCGTATGAAAGATTTGAAACCTCGTCTAAAAAGATAGTCCCGCCGTTTGCTAATTCAAAGCTGCCTATTTTTTGATTTAAGGCTCCTGTAAAAGATCCCTTTTCATGACCAAATAATTCACTGCCTGCCAGTTCCTTTGATAATGCGCCACAATCAATTGCAACAAACGGCTTACCCTTACGTTTGCTGCGCTTATGAATTTCCTGTGCAATTGCTTCTTTACCACTTCCGCTTTCACCATAAATAATTACTGTGTAATTAGTAGGTGCTACAAGGTTTATCTGTTGCAACAACTGAAGAAAAGTAGGAGAATCACCAAAGACATATTCACCCGAATGAATAATAGTATATGGTTTTTCTTTTGTTGCAGGTTCTACATTATTGGTTACTTTGCTTGCCGTAATAAGTTCAGTAGCCGTATGTGTTTTCCCGGTGTCCAGAGCCTTCCGTATAGTGACCAGTATCTCGTCTGGGAAAAGCGGTTTAGTAATATAATCATACGCGCCCATTTTCATCACTTCCACAGCAATTTTAATGTCGCTATAACCAGTAATAATAATAACGGGTAGATTCGGATATTTTTCTTTGATCTTACCTAATAATACATTTCCTTCCATATCCTCCAACCGGAAATCGCACATTACCAAAGCAGGTTCCACAGTTTCTAATAACTCCAGGGCTTTCTTACCACTGTAAGCTTCTAATACTTCAAATCCATGCCGGGTTAAAAACCTTTTCAGCAACAGGCACATATCTCTGTCATCATCAATAATTAAGATTTTTTGCATTTTTCTACTTTATTATGCTGCGAAATTAAACTAAATGGTGTCAGGCCCACAAACTACGCACATGAGACACAGGTATTTGTAATTGCTCACGGTATTTGGCCACAGTACGACGGGCTACTGAAAATCCTTTTTTGGATAGTATGTTAACTAACTGCTGATCTGTATATGGATTGTGTTTGTCTTCGGCTCCAATTACATCTTCAATTGCAGATTGTATTACTTTATTGCTGATAATCTGTCCATTTTCATTCGCTATGCCTTCTGTAAATAAATCTTTTAGCAATAATAAACCAAATGGGCTTTCTGCATATTTATTACAGGTAATGCGGGAAACAGTAGAAATATCTACTCCAACCATTTCCGCAATATTTTTAAGTATCATCGGCTGAAGCAAGTTTATATCCCCCGTTAAAAAATAATCATATTGCAGTTTTATGATTGCTCTCATTATTTTCAACATAGTAGCTTCTCTTTGCTGCACTGCATTAATAAACCACTGTGCAGATTGCAATTTACTTTTTAAATATTGAAGTGCCGATTTATCTGTAGTAACTTTTGTAGTAGTTTCCGCCATTTGTTTCCAGGATGTATTTATGCTCAGGCTCTCGGATCTGTGTTTATACAAATGCGCATCAATGTCCTCACCATTGCGAGTGATAACAAAATCCGGCAGAATGTTCTGATTTGTATTAGCTGTATCTACCTGTTCACACACCGGCTTCATTTTTAATGTAGCTATTAACTGTAGTACTATTTTAAGCTCTTCATCATCAATTTTTAAAGCCGCTTTTATTTTATCCATGTTGCGGTTATGCAAGTCTGTAAAATGATTTTCAAGCAGTTGTATTGCCGTTTTTACATCCGGACGTTTTTTATTAAAACGATTTAATTGTATCAGCAGGCATTCACGAATATTTCGTGCTGCAATACCTACAGGCTCCAGTTGCTGAATTTTTTTAAGTACAGCAGCAACTTCCTGCGCATCAATACATTTATTCTGTTTAAAGGAAATGTCTTCAGTGAGTTGCTCCAGGTCCGGGTCTAAAAGACCATGATCGTTCAAAGAATCTATAATATATTCCGACAGGTCAATTTCATGCTCATTATCTGTGGTTAACTTATATTGTTCTTTTAGCAGTTTTCTGAAATCTGATTGATTGACTATAGGTCGTTCGGGCACCTTTTCATTGTGTATAAAATTCCCGTATTCTGTTTTATAATCGGGGATATCATCATACCCATATTCTTCCCAATCCTGGTAGTCCTGTACAGAATCTTTATTGAATTTTTCAATAAGCGGTTCATGATCGCTCTTCTGATCTTCCAGCAAAGGATTATCTTCCATTTCCTGCTGTATCCTGTGTTCCAGCTCTAAAGTGTTCAAATGAAAGAAATTAAGCAACTGAATTTGCTGAGGCAAAATTTTTAGGCGTTGCTTTTGAGCGAGACGCTGATTGAGCATTCTATTGATTTTGGCGTATTGTTTATGTAACAACCTTAACACCAAAAAAAAAATTATTTTAGAATAACACACAAACTTGATTTTCAACATGTTGATTTTGTGTAATTTTGTTAAGCGTGCCGGCTGTTTCTATTTTAATTGCTATTCATTGGGGAAACCTTTCCACGCTAAAAAAATCAGGGTTCATCAGAAACAATTATTTCGGTAATTGAAAGAATTTGAAGTTTGGAATGCAACTCCCAATTCGCAGGGGAAAGGCATCTACAAGAGTATTAACTGAGTTAGATATTAGCACGCAATATTTATGGGTGTTTCAGGCCGGACCCCCCAACATTAAGAACAAGTTTTACAAAAAGTCTTGGCTCCTGCAAAGCAATAATTATCAGAAGAAAATTATTCTACTTTAAGAGAGGGAAACAAATTATGAACTGTGGTACAATTCTTTATTTCTAAAGAAAGAATTGTTAACCCATAAAACTTATAGTTATGCTACGTTGGACAGTTATTTTTCTGGTAATTGCTATTGTGGCCGCAATCTTTGGCTTTGGTGGTATTGCGTCAGGTGCAGCTTCTATTGCAAAAATTTTATTTTTTATCTTTTTAGTGCTGTTTGTGCTAAGTTTAATTGCCGGCGGTTTCAGGCGGGTTGATTAGAAGTAAAGATAATAGTATTACCTCTTTAAAGCATCATAGGTGTAGTTTGTAACTGCACCTTTTTATATGTAAAACCAGTTTGCAAGAAATCTTTATGCGCCTTAGGACCCACAACCCACCAGAAGCATTCAAGTCGGATAGGGGTTTCGGGGGAAGTTAATCAAATAATATCTCCGTCGTTACCACTTGTATTTGGAGCTGTTTGCGATGGAGCGTTAACTATTTTATTTTCCTTTTCTGAATTTACAATAACTTTTTCATCAGCATTGCTGTCTGTTGGAGAACTTTCAAATAATGAATCTGTACCGCTTTCTTTTTGTTTGGCTGAATCCGTATCATAGCCATCCTTCTTCTTACTTTTTGGGTCAGGTATATTAAGCTTTGCTTTCATAAATAGTAAACTCCGGATATTTATTATTCTGTACCTTCTTTACCACCAGAAGGAAATGCTTGTGTTTTAGGGCGAATTTTACTAAAAATATTCCCCAGCTTGTTTCGTAATGCCAGGCGAATTTTATCGCCAATAATATGAGATGAATAATTTTTTATAAGATAAGGTATAACAGCTTTAAAAAGGAACCCCGCACGTGCAAACAATATACGACGAAAAAGGTAATCTATTACCATATCTAACCCAAACATCATTACAGGGGATGCAACTTTATCTCTTGTACTGAATTTGGTAACCTTACTGGTGGTTTGCTGAAAATTTTCCTTAACACCAGCTATATCTACCTTAATCTGCTCTTCCTGGTTTCTTAAAATTGAAGTTAACCGCTGTTGCTCAGCTAAAAGATCTTCGTAAGTTTTTAATTTATTGCCCATAAACTTTGCTGATAATGCTGTTACGAATAAAAGGAACAATTACTTTTTTACGTAAGGCAAATATTAAAATCAACAGTAAAAGAAAAAATCCGGCTACAGCAAAAAAACCGGCTGCCGTACTATTAAAAACAGAAGCGAGCCAGTAAGCAATGCCTGTAAATAAAAAACTTAAAAAAAACATTCCAAATAAAAAAGCAGCAATACCAATTACAGCTCCTGAGGTAGCAGTGGAAATCCCTTGTGTGGCTTTTACTTTGGTTAATTGAACATAGTTATTAACATATTCACCAAGGTGTGTTTTTAGGTTTTGGGAGTGGGATTTGGTTTCTTCCATGACCTATAATTTGCAACTGAAAAGAAAAAAAGCAGGCCTTTGAGACCTGCTTCTGTGGTTAACTATAGCTTTCTTTTACGTTGTTAAACTTATTGCCCGCCTCATTTGCCATGTTTCTGGCTTCTTTTGCACCTTTGTTACGTAAGTTTTCAAGGTCGCTCTTCGCGTTTGAGAACATATCTGTTACATGGTCAGTCCAGTCACCAGCTGTTTCCCTGATCTTGTTTCTCAATTCTGTTCCTTTTTCAGGTGCTAAAAGCAAGCCTACCAATACACCTGCAGCAGCAGCGCCTATCAAACCTAAGATAATTGATGATTTTGTTGTCATAGTTGTAATATTTAAAATTTAGCAATACTGTTAAGGCTAATACTTCAAATAATCGTACCAAATTAAAGGCTATTGTTTAGAACTTCACTGCGGCTGCGGTGTGTAAAAATATCTACATGAAGGAAGCATTTTTATCAGTGCTTACCGTGACCAGTCAGGCAGGCTTTGGTATGGAAATTATAGTAATCTAAGGAATGTAAGCATATGATAATGAGGAAGAAGGTGTTGATAATAGACGATGAAGTAGATCTTTGTTTACTGATGAAGGCTTATTTTCTTAGAAAAAGTTATGAAGTGCATATAGCACATACACTTTCAGACGGCATTAACCGTATGAATGAAATAAACCCTGATTATTTATTTATTGACTACAACCTCCCGGACGGCCTCGGCTGGGATAAGCTATCGGAGATGTACAAGCAGCATCCCGAAATTCACTATCACCTTATCAGTGCTTTTCGCCCAATTATGCCGGCTAACCTTAATGGCTCAAAACTTACCATCTGGGAGAAGCCAATAAGTTTAAGAGCATTAGACCACTTTTTTTAATTTGACTTTTACTTCAAACCTGTTACTCACCCCAAATCTCATCCTCTCCTTTCAGCCATTTTTTAACCTGATCTGTTGTTACAGATTTAGGCCTTTCCAGTGGAAAACCTAATGCCCTATCCCAGCATAAGCTTGCCAATACACCTAAAGCCCTGCTTACTGCAAACAAAACAGTATAGAACTCGTACTCTACCAGGCCATAATGAACAAGCAATGCACCACTATGTGCGTCCACATTAGGCCACGGGTTTTTTATCTTTCCTACGGATTGTAAAACGGGGGGTACCGCATCATATATATTCCAAACGGTTTTTACCAGAGGATCGTCAGGCATGTGTTTTTTTCCAAACTCCATTTGGGCTGTAAAACGAGGATCTGTTTTACGCAATACGGCGTGCCCATAGCCCGGCACCACTTTACCGGCACTTAAAGTACGTTGTACGTATTCTGCTATTTGTTCCTTTGAAGGACATTCAGCCTGCAAATCTTCCCGCATTTCAAATATCCACTTTATTACTTCCTGGTTAGCTAACCCATGCAATGGCCCTGCTAAGCCATTCATCCCGGCAGCGTAGCTTAAATATGGATCGCTTAGAGCAGAACCAACCAAATGCGTTGTATGAGCAGAAACATTCCCGCCTTCGTGATCTGCGTGAATGGTCATGTACAGACGCATTAATTCTTTAACACCATCATCTGAATAACCCAGCATGTGTGCAAAATTTCCTGCCCAGTCAAGCAATCCATTCGGTTGTATATGATCACCATTTTTGTATTTACGGCGGTAGATGTAAGCAGCTACCCGAGGCAAACGGGCAATTAGATCCATAGAATCATCAAATACAGCATCCCAATGATCTTTTTTATTCATACCGGCTGCGTAACGCTTTGCAAACTGACTTTCTGTTTGCAGAGCCATTACAGCTACTACAAACTGTGTCATTGGATGTGTAGTAAGAGGTAGTGCTTCGATAGTAGCAAAAACATGGTTAGGCACATGACTGCGACGTTGCCACACAGATGTAAGATGTTGCACGTCTTCATCAGTAGGAAGCTCACCAACTAACATTAAATAAAATAGCCCTTCCGGCAAAGGTTCGGTGCCTTTTTCAGCCTTTGGAAGCTTTTGTTGCAACTCAGGTATAGAATATCCTCTAAACCGGATTCCATCCTGCGCATCCAATAATGATGTTTCTGTAACTAATCCTGTCATGCCTCGCATGCCCTGGTAGATCTGTAATAGCTGAACTTCTCCAATAATTTTATTTCCATGTTCCTTTAAAAGATCTTTTATTTCCCTGGTGAGCAAATCTGCTTTTTCTTTAAACCTGTCTTTTATAATGCCCATTGTGATTTATTTACTGAAGTTGAAGATTTAATTGAGAGCTATAAAGTTATATAAAGGCTATGGTGCGGCAAAAAATGAGAAGTGCAATAACTATTTTGGCGCTTTGCGATATAAATAATAAGCCACAAGCGTAAAGGCTACATTTGGTATCCACGCTGCAAGCAATGGAGGCAGATTCCCCTTCACAGAAAAGACTGTGGAAAATCTATCTGAAAGGATAAAGAGTGCAGCAATAATTATCCCTATTGCAAGATGCAATCCACTGCCGCCGCGGACTTTCCGACCAGCAACAAAAGCTCCGATAAGAGTAAGTAATACCACAGAAGCAGGTGTAGCGGTACGTCTGTAGCGTTCTACCTTTAAAGCATTCAGGCCCTCTGTACCGCGCAATTCTTCTTTCTTTATAAATTCCACAAGTTCTAAAGTGTTCAATTTATCTTTTAAATAATAATCTTTCCGCAATTCGTCTGGCTTAAAATGGAGATCTAAATGCATTGAATCTGTGTACCGAACTGTTTCATTTGTACTGTCAACAGATCTTTCTGTAACATTGGTTAACCGCCACAATTTTTTAGTGTTATCCCATTGCATGTTTCCTGCACGAAGATTGTAAACCAGCTTATCATTTTTAAGCCGGTTCAGAAAAAAATTTCCTGCAATTTTAGTAGCTGTATCATAATACTTTAGCCCAACATACGTGTTGGAATCTGAACGCATGTAATAAGCAGAAGAGCTGTAAGCTTTTGTGGGATCGTAGCTGTCGTATTTTGTTTCAAAATTGGTACGTATTTCATTTGCCCTGGGAATAACAAAACGGCTTGCGAGCCATAATCCAAAAGCAAAAAGAATCCCCCCAATTAAATAAGGCCGCAACCAACGATTATACGTGGTACCGCTGGCTAATATTGCAATTACCTCACACCTTAAAGCCATCCGGCTGGTAAAAAAAATAACAGCAATAAATACAAACAAAGGATATAATAAACCCCAGATATAGGGTATGAATCCAATATAATACTCCGAAATTATTTGCCGTGTGTTTAATCCAGCCTTTACAAAGTCATCTGTTTTTTCGCTGCTGTCTACTGCTACAGCAATAACGGTAAAAAGCAACATGCAGAAAATGAAAGTGACGAAGAAATTCCGCAATATATACCAATCAATTTTGGATAACATTAAAGCGAAGTAACTGTATAATCAGCTAAAGTGCAGTAAAAGAAATGATAAGTTTTTGAAGGCACATTCTACCATTGATGATAAATGTTCCATGAACTTTTCAGTGGACTATAATCCTTCATCAAACTGTAGTTCCTCATTCTTTTTTGCAGCTTGTCCAAAACGATAGGTAATACCAAAATAAAAAACAGGGGCATCCCTTCTACCAATCATGGTTTGCTCTAGAAATGAAGTAGTGATTACTGTTTTTTGTCGTTGTGTTCTAAAAAGATCAGATGCAGCTTAAGAAACAACACTAACACTCGCATTGTAAATAAATTTTTATACCTTATGCTTAAAAAAGGTAGGAAGCGATGTTATAAGGGGTTAGAGCAAGAAAAAATGAGGAGAGATGTATTTCAGGCATTAGCCGATCCTACGCGTAGAAAGATGATTAACATGCTTGCACAGCAATCATTGAATTTAAATTCAGTAGCCGGGAAGTTTGATGTGAGCAGGCCTGCAATTTCCAAACACATTAAAATACTTACTGAGTGCAGGCTTGTAACTATCAAACAACAAGGTAGAGAAAGATATTGCGAAGCCAACCTGAAATCTCTTAACCATGTAGCCTCCTGGGTTGAACAATACCGAACCTTCTGGACAAATAAATTAGATGCACTTGAAAACTTTTTAGCAAAAGAGCTTTCACGAATAAATCTCACCAACGAAATCGCAAACCATTAAAAACAAAAAGAAAATGAAACAGGAACCATTTGTAATTGAACGCACATTTAATGCATCTATTGAAAAAGTTTGGGAGGCAATAACTGATAAAGACCAGATGAAGCAATGGTATTTTGATATTCCAAACTTTAGGCCTGAAGCAGGTTTAGAATTTCAGTTTGAAGGTGGGAATGAAGACCGAAGTTATTTGCATTTATGTAAGGTTTTAGAAGTGATACCTCATAAAAAGATAAAGCATAACTGGCGATATGATGGTTATACCGGTAATTCATTTGTAACCTGGGAACTTTTTGAAGAGGGAAACAGAAAAACAAGGGTAAGGCTAATACACGAAGGACTTGAAACATTTCCTCCTGAAAATCCGGATTTCGCTAAGCACAATTTTGTTGCCGGATGGACACAAATTGTTGGCACCTCGTTGAAAGAGTTTATTGAGAATCGGCTTGAACAACCGCCAAACACGCATCATTAAATACTATAAAATTTAATTGATGGTACTCCGGTAAAATTAGCGCAGATGTTTGAATAGAGATGTCGTAGTTATAACCGCGTCTTCAACAGCGACACCATTTCATTCTTCCAAGTGATAAAATCACCAGATTGTATATGTTTCCTGGCCTGCTGAACCAGCCATCCATAAAAAGCAAGATTTTGAATACTTGCAATAGACAATCCAAGCAGCTCACCGGTTTTTAACAGGTGCCGTAGATAAGATTTATTGTAGTAGTGGCTGAATTCACAATCTAAACCATCATCAATAGGTGAAAAATCTGTTTCCCATTTTTTATTGTCAATGTTAATTACACCTTTTGTAGTAAACAACATTGCATTGCGGCCGTTACGGGTAGGCATTACGCAATCAAACATATCAATACCAAGAGAGATGCATTCCAGGATATTCCATGGCGTACCTACTCCCATTAAGTACCTTGGCTTATCAAAAGGTAAATTTTCGCAACAAAGCCGGGTGATGTCATATACAACCTGCTCTGGTTCACCAACGCTTACTCCACCAATAGCATTGCCCGCTGCCTTCTTTGATGACGTATATTGACATGATTCTTTTCGCAGGTCATAATACACCCCCCCCTGAACAATGGGAAACAAAGTTTGTTCATGCCCGTATTTTGCAGGCGTTGAATTTATCTGCTCTATACATCTGTTCAGCCAGCGATGTGTTAATTGCATTGATTTTAGTGCATATTCATATGTGGATTTTGCAGGAGGGCATTCATCAAATGCCATTATTATATCTGCACCAATGGTTCGTTGAATGTCCATTACTTTTTCAGGGGTAAATAAATGTTTAGTGCCGTCAATGTGGTTTTGAAAAAGAACTCCCTCCTCATTTATTTTGCGGTTAGCAGCTAACGAAAAGACCTGGTAACCTCCGCTATCTGTAAGTATGGGCTTGCTCCAATTCATAAACTGGTGTAACCCGCCTGCAGCTTCGAGAATATTTACTCCCGGACGTAAAAACAAGTGGTAAGTATTGCCTAAAATAATTTGTGCTTTTACATCATCGGTCAATTGTTGTTGTGAAACAGTCTTAACACTCCCGGCTGTACCTACTGGCATAAATACAGGTGTTTCTATTTCACCATGATCTGTTATAATTTTTGCCGTACGGGCTGCACTTTGAGCATCTGTTGACTGCAACTGAAATTGTAAAGCGGGCATATTACGTGCAAGATAATAACCATCATTTTGTTCCCATTTGATCGTCAATTTTCCACACCTCCAATAATCTGCATTCCCAGTCTGACCGCAAAGTACCTTCGCAGGCATGGTAACATGGAATGAAGTAATTTTTTATTCATTTGCAGCAGTGGCTTTTATACAAGTTGCATACTATTTGTATTTTTTTAGCCGTGTAGCATTTTACAAAAGAAAAGAAAAACAAAAATCCCAAACACATCCTGTATCTGTAATTATTTGTGCACGTGATGAGGATGAGAAATTAGCCAGGAATCTTCACGCAGTATTGGTGCAAAATTATCCCACCACCCATGAAATAATTGTTGTAAACGACAATTCAGTTGACGAGTCTAAATATGTTTTAGCAGATCTGCAAAAAACATTTAAGCAATTACAGATAATTGAGCTTTCACAGGAAGCAAAATTAAAAACAGGAAAAAAATACCCGCTTTCTATTGGCATCAAGGAAGCCAAACATGAAATTGTTTTACTTACAGATGCAGATTGCATACCTGCAAGTGAAAATTGGATTTCCGAAATGCAGAATGCGTTCACAGACGGGATAGAAATTGTCCTTGGATATGGTGCATATAATAAACGTGCAGGATTGTTAAACAAGCTCATCCGGTGGGAAACATTTCATACTGCATTGCAATATTTAAGTTATGCTTTAGCTGGTGTGCCTTATATGGGGATAGGTAGAAATTTATCTTACAAAAAGAACATCTTCCTTGTCAACAAAGGGTTTTCGTCTATCAATCATATACCCAGTGGCGACGATGATTTATTTGTAAACAAAGTGGCAAATAAAACAAATACTGCTATTGTTATTGATCCGGATGCATTTACACTTTCGATGCCAAAAAGTAAATGGCAGGATTGGAAACGGCAGAAAACCCGTCATTACAGCACGGGTAAATATTACAAACCAAAGCATACGTTTTTACTGGGATTATATACTGTTTCGCTAATAATGTTTTACCCGCTTTTTTTTGCATCATTGATCATTGTTGATTTGAAGTGGACATTATTAGTATTCGGAATTCGTCTGGTTATTCAGGCAACTATTTTGAACAAGGCGATGACTAAATTGAATGAGAAGGATCTATTTCCGTGGTTTATCCCCCTGGACATTTGGATGCCTGCATATTATATTCTCTTTGCTTCTGCTTTATGGAAAAAACCATCTAAAAGATGGAGTTAATTACTGTGCGTATAAAATGGATATCCTATTAAAATATTTTTCTGATTTTACAGATAAACAAATACAGCAATACGAAGCACTGGATAAACTGTATAAAGAGTGGAATGAAAAGATCAACGTAATTTCCCGCAAGGACATTGACAGCTTATATGAAAAACATGTGTTGCATTCGTTAAGCATCGCAGCAGTCTTTGATTTTCCTGCCGGCACTCAAATTATAGATATTGGCACCGGTGGCGGTTTCCCCGGTGTGCCATTGGCAATTTATTTCCCTGAAGTAAAGTTTCATTTAGTGGACAGTATAGGGAAAAAATTAAAGGTTGTTAAAGATGTTGTTAATGAATTGGATTTAGAAAATGTTACAACACAACACATTCGTGCAGAAGAAATAAAAAAATTAAAATTTGACTTTGCGATAAGCCGTGCCGTGGCTCATTTAAAAGATTTGTGGAAATGGAGCAGGCCTTTGTTGAAGACTTCAAACATTTTTGTTGAAGGTTGGGAAGGTGTAACAGTAATTAAACCAGGCCTTATCTGTTTGAAGGGGGGTGATCTTTCCAAAGAAATAGCGGAGAGTGAAACAAACCCACATTTGATTGAAATAAATCATTTATTTCAGGAAAAATATTTTAAGGCAAAATATTTATTATACACCCCCCTCTAACCCCCAACGGGGGAGAATTAGCAACCACATAAGCCTGTAGCTCAATAATTATTATAAAAACCACCAAAGAAATTATCAAACCCCATCAACACAGAAAAAGTCAAGAGCTTTTTTTATGGTTAAATTTGTATCGTTAAATAAGTGAGCCTTGTGCACAGGTGGCCTCCTCCGTTGGAGGAGGTCGGGAGGCGGCATTACCACTTCAACTCCAGCCGGTTATTTTTTCGCTCCAGGTCTGCCATCCGGTGGGATGGATCTATTTCCACAGAAACAATATCCGTTAATCTTCTCTTAGTTACTACTTCATAAGTGGGGTGCGTCCATCTCCATGATTCATAAACAAATCGTGGCTGCTGATCCTGTTCCGGGTCTTTTGCACCATACATTAGGTTTAATGGTATATAATGCCATTCGCTGCTGCCATCCTTAAATGTTACTTTCAAATCAACAGGCATCGGCATCATCCCAATTCTGGTTAACCGTATTTTTGATGTTGCATTTTCTTCCCATAAACTATCAATGCCATAATCTATAGTTTTTGTTGTATTTACCCAATACATTCTATACCAGTCTAATTGAATATTGCTTACTTTTTCAGCTACACGCACAAAATCATTTACATCGGGATGTTTATACCGCCATTGCCTGTAATATTCCAGCAGAATTCTGTTGCGAACGGGTGCACCAACAATGTATCCTAGTTGCTCCAGGAATACGGCGCCTTTTGAATATGCAGCGTTGCTGTAGGCATAGTTTGTATTGAAATGATCTGCATGTGTGGTCATTGGTTCTTCCCTGCTGCTATTTGCCAATGCTATGTAACCTGCGTAATTGTCTTTATGATACAATGGTAAAATTGCTGCAATAGAATCTGATCTGCGTAGTGCCACAGGATTATTTTCCAATCTTTTTCTGCTTACATTCTGACGATAATATTCTTCTACAAGGTTTGTTGCATATTCTGTAAAGCCTTCATCCATCCACGCATAAAGCGATTCATTGGTTCCTAATAGCATTTGGTACCATGTATGCATCCACTCATGAAATGCTGTTCCCAGGCCTGGGCCAACCAACATTGTACTCATGGGGTATTCCATACCGCCATCACCACCATGTATAAATGAGTATTGCTTGTACGGATATTCTCCAAAATTCTTTTTTATAAACGGGTACACAACCGCAGCAGCATCTGCCATTTCCTGCCATTGGGCATTCCAGCTTTGAGCATATTGGATGAAATCGTTATTATAGCCTGCTCTTGCAGTTTCACTCATTGCGTTAAATGCTGCTCTGCTTGCCTGTGCTTTATATATTACATTAATAGTAATGCCAGCTGCAGTTTTGCGAATATGTTTGTATTGCGGATCAGCGGCCCATGCAAAATCATGCACATTAGGAGCAATAAAGCGCCATGTTAAGTTATTCCCTGAAGGTCTTATAACTTTTGCTCCTTTATCTTCATAACCATAGCCGATGGAATTAGGGTTTTGCAAATAACCGGTACCACCTAATAGATAATTTTTGTCAATGTTGATGGTTACATCATAATCACCCCAAACACCGTAAAATTCACGGGCAATGTATGGTGTTGGATGCCAGCCTTCTTCATCAAATTCTACCATTTTAGGATACCACTGCGTCATTGTATATCTAACTCCCGTAATAGGATTATCACGTCCGGCACGACGAATTTGTAGTGGCACCTGGGCCTCCCAATCCATGTCAAAAGTGGCTTTGCTTTTTGGTAAAATGGGTTTGTCCAGTGTTACCTCAAGGATAGTTTCATGGTAATTAAATTTTTGCGGACGCCCATTCATTTTTACAGACAATATATTCTGATAACCTGTCTCATCCTGCTTTAGATTAGCTATCCTGTCTTTTACTCTTGCGTCCCAATCCGCTATATCGTTTCCGCTTCTGGCCTTACGCAATACTACAGTTCCCTGCCTGCGGCTGCGTACATCCATGGAACTGTTAGGTTGAAATGCGTTCCAATACAAATGATAGAAAACTTTTTTTAACGTGTCGGATGAGTTGTTCCAGTATTCTAATTTTTGTTTGCCTTTGTATTCATTTGTTTGAACATTCATATTAATGTTCATGGTGTATTTTACACGCTGTTGCCAGTATTGATTGTTGCCGGAAGGAGCCGTTTGTGCAGATACAATTAAAAATGAAAAATGAAAAATTAATGAAAGAGAAATATTTTTTCTGAACATGATAAAGACTATTTTAAATAAAGGTAATGCATCAGAAATGTAAAATTGACCATCCCTCTGTGGAGTTTGTAAAGCAAAAAACAAGGAGTGTTCCGCAAATTGTATTTTACGGCTGTCGTATATAAGATATTTGATTGTATTATTATTAGTCTTTTGTAAAAAACTGCCATTAATTACTTCACAAATTTTAGACGTTGAATACAAAGTTGCTACAATTTTAAAGAACGGCGTTTTGCAACCTGGAGAGAATAAAGAACAGAACCACCGAGGCAAATAACAATGACCATCAACGATATTGTTATAGGTACTTTAATATTGAAAAATTCCACCAGCATTTTTAAACCAATAAATACAAGCACAATAGCAATGCCTTGTTGTAAATATTCAAATTTGGTTACAGCGCCTTTCAGCAGGAAAAACAAGGAACGCAACCCTAAAACAGCAAAAATATTACTGGTGTAAATTACCATTCTATCCTGGGAGATAGCAAAAACAGCAGGAATACTGTCCAGTGCAAAAACTATGTCTGTGGTAGCAAGTAACACAATCACAACAAACATATTGGTGTAAAAGCGTTTACCGTTTTTTTTCACTGTTAATTTTCCACTTACGTCCTCATGAATGATAGGGAAAAAGCGGTTTAAAAATTTATACACCGGGTTAGTTGCAGGGTCAAATTCATCTTCCTGCCGAACCATAAAAATTTTTACTCCTGTGTAAACCAGAAATGCTCCAAAGATGTATAATATCCAATGGAATCTTTCCACTAATACCACTCCCACGGTTATAAACACTATGCGAAAAATGATAGCCATCAAAATGCCAACAAGAAGTGCCCGTGCATAATGATCTGACCGTATGTTGAAGTAAGTAAATATGAGAATGAATACAAAAATATTGTCAATGCTAAGGCTCCACTCCATGAGGTAGGCACTGATGTATTCCAATGCGATTATTTTACCTTCAGTCCACCATAAAAAGCCAAAAAAAGCAAACGCCAGTGAAACCCAGAAAAGTGTTTGGTACAACGCTTTCCTGAGACTTATTTCAGCAGATTGTTTGCTAAGCAAACCCAAATCAACAACTACCGCAATCAATAATACAATGCCAAAAACTAAATAAGCTACCTGGTCCGGTGTCATCTGTATCGCCAGTTTAATAATTTTAGCGGGCAAAGATACTGATAGTGAAGGCATCCATCAGTCCGGTGCATACTTGCGCTTGCGCAGCTGCTGATAAATAAGGCCAAACAAAATAATTAAAGCAATGGGTAAGGCAATATTTATTAATTGCCATTTATTCTTGTTCTCATTAACTTGTTTAGGATCGAGCAGGCGAAGAGAATATTCTTTAGAACGTGTTTGGAGAATATCAGTTGGGTTTACAAGATATTCAAGGCTGTTGACAAAAAAATTTTTGTTCGCAAAGGTTTGCCTTATGTACAGGTTATAACCCATTGGTAAAGGACCATCAAACTGACTGTATTGATTCATGGCAATATCGCCATCTGATACGATAATCATCTTGCCTGGTTGAGAAATGCTGGTAAAGGGACGGTTTTGCACCTTAAGCGAGTCGGCCACCGCTTTGGCTACTCGCCCAGTATAAAGAGAACGGAAAGTGCCTTCCAGCAGAATAGCCACCGATGTTGGTTTTTGATGAAATAGTTTCTCGTCCGGAGCAATCTGGAGAAACTCAAAATCAATCTTTGCAGGCGCACTTAACCACCGTGTATTATTGGACGTTTGCAGCAATATTGTTTTTCTAACACCTGGTGACTCTACTGTATCCATACTGGTAGGAAACATAGACCGGACACCATCAAGATTTTTACTGACAGGATGATCTGTACCGTTCAATACGGGAAAGAAAGGCCAATCAACCAATCGTTGTTGCTGCCCATCACTGCTTACTTGTCCGAGTTTATCACATTGCATGTCTTGCAATAAGGTTTGATTAATACGTACACCATAGTTGAAAAGCAGGTCTTCCAAATTCAAAGCTCTGTCAAAGGCAATAAATCCATTTGACTTATATAAGCTATCAAACTCTGCATACATGTTATCAATCATCCAAAAAACCTTACCTCCGTTCATCACGTACTGATCAATTTTCAATTTATCATCATTATTAAAGGCTTGGGTTGGTTTTAAAACAACAAGTGCATCCACCTGAGAAGGTATGTAACGAACCTGCCTGACATTGATGGTATCAAAATTATACTCACTCAACAGGGTTCGAACAGCATCATCTACATTATAACCCCAACCTTCACCATGTCCCAAGGCATAACCAATGAGGGGTCGTTGAGTTGTACTTACCTTTTGAATAGCACTCGCAAACTTGTATTCCATTGAAGCCTCTACATCGTTGTACAAAGTTGCCAGCTGTTCCGGCTCTGTACCATATGATCTGACACCTTGCAACAGATCCACGCCTAACCTTCGCTCCCCTTTAATCACCACTGCGCCATGAATTAGTTTTTTAATTCTCAGTTCATCACCTACTTCATCCGGAGCATTGATTACCACTGGCTTCAACCCATAATAAAAAGCCAGTGAATCTTCCAACTGGCGAACAGTTGCAGTATCTCTACCATCATATGGATCTATGAAATTGATCTGGAGGTTGTTTCTACTGTATTCTTTGTTTTCTGATAAGAAATCGCTCAATTTATTCCGATACATCCGTACCACCGCCGGAAGCTCCTCGCCTGTAAGAAAAACATCTATTGTAACTGTACTGTCTAAACTGCGGAGCAAATTTTTTGTAGGTGCACTTAGAGAATATCTTTTTTCTTCAGTAAGATCAAAACGCTGATTAAAGTTAGACGCCAAAAGATTGATAAGTAATAGAATTGTTACTGAACCAACCCCTGTGAATACTTTTTTTCTCTTCTTATTCATCCTATCGCTTCTGGAGATTTTGTTTAGTAATGAATAAAAAGAAAATTACAAGACTTAAAAAGTAAATAATATCCCTTGTATCTATCACTCCACGGCTGATGCTCTGGTAATGAAAATCTATTCCCAGCATCTCAACAAAATAATCTGCACCACTTTCTAAAACATTCAACTGGCTAATAGCCCTGAAACCATAATATAACAGCAGGCAAGCAACTAAACTTATGATAAAAGCAACAACCGAATTGTTGGTAAAACTGCTTATGCAAATACAAATAGCAGTAAACACTGCGGTTAAAAATAAAAGTCCAAGGTAACTACCCGCTGCGGCTCCTGCATCAATACCTGCTGTTGCAGCAAGATTATTGATGGTAACATAATAAATTAAAGTTGGTAGTAAAGCAATCAATGCTACAATAAATCCGCCAAAGAACTTGCCTGTTACTATCTGCCAATTTGTTAATGGACGGGTTAGCAATAATTCAAAAGTCCCGCTTTTAAATTCATCTGCAAAGCTCCGCATAGTTATTGCAGGAACAAGAAAAATCAACACCCAGGGAGCCAGGGAAAAATAATCGTCGAGTGTAGCGTAACCATTCTCCAGGATATTGTTCCTAAATACAAACAATATCAATCCGTTTATTAAAAGAAAAACAATAATTGCAATATAACCGGTAAGACTACTAAAAAACTGCCCTAACTCTTTCTTACAAATAGACCACATGCAACAAATGTAGAGATGAGATGAAGAAATTGACGATAAACGTTTTGAGACAATAAAAAAGCTGGTGAAGCCAGCTTATGAATTAAAATATTTTATTGATAATAATTTCTTAAACAGCAAAGCTTTCACCACAACCACAGGTGCGGCTAGCATTTGGATTACTAAAATAAAATCCTTTGCCGTTCAACCCGTCAGAAAAATCTAACTCTGTATTTACCAAGTACAAAAAACTTTTTAAATCTGTTACCACTTTTACCCCATTATCTTCAAATACCTGATCCATAGGTTTTTGCTCATTATCAAAATCAAGCTTATAGCTAAGCCCTGAACAGCCACCACCAACAACACTTACTCGTAAAAAATAGGAAGGATCATTAGCAACACCTGCATCCTGCATCAGTTGCTTTACCTTTTGCTTTGCTTTATCGCTAACATAAATAGCGTTGGCCCCCTGTCCCCCGTAGGGGGAACTTAGACCGGATTGGCTTTGTGTATTTGTTACGGTATTCATGAGACACAAAAAATTAAAAACTTTTTCTATAAGCTAGCCTTGTGCAGTTGATAAGCCCCCTTTCGGGGAGGTTGGAGGGGCCTAATGAACAAGGCTTTCTTCAAACTTAATTTCTTCCAATCCATTTTTTTTGCGGTAGTCATTTATAGCCGCTTTAATGGCGTCTTCTGCCAATACAGAACAATGAATTTTAACTGGCGGAAGGTTTAACTCTTCTACAATTTCCATATTGTCAATTGTAATAGCGTCTTCAATGCTTTTTCCTTTCAACCATTCTGTGGCAAGGGAAGACGATGCAATTGCAGAGCCGCAACCAAAAGTTTTAAACTTAGCATCTTTTATAACACCAGTTATTTCATCTACCTCAATTTGTAAGCGCATTACATCGCCACATTCCGGTGCTCCTACCAATCCGGTACCTACATTATTCCTGCTTTTATCCAGCGTACCTACATTTTTTGGATTATTATAGTGTTCCAACACTTTTTCTGAGTATGCCATATTTTTAATTTGAAGATTTGATAATTAGCAAATTTTGAAAATTAGATCCCATTTGCACACTGCATATTGTCACATTTGCACATATTAATGTGCCTGCCATTCTACTGCGTTCATATCCACACCTTCTTTATACATTTCCCACAGAGGGCTCATTTCCCTTAATTTAAGAACTGTTTTTGATACCTGCTCTATTGTGTAATCAATTTGCTCTTCTGTAGTATATCTCCCTAAACCAAAACGCAACGAACTATGTGCCAGATCATCACCTAAGCCCAACGCCTTTAAAACATACGAAGGCTCCAGGGACGCTGACGTACATGCGGAACCAGATGAAAGAGCTATCTCTTTGTTAAAGCCCATTAGCAGGCCTTCACCTTCTACATATTTAAAAGAAATATTACTTACATGAGGCAACCTCCGCTCTTTATGACCATTCGGATATGCTTCTTCAAGGCTAAGCAGCTTGTTTTCTAATTTATCCCGAAGCTTTCCTAAACGTTGTGCATCCTTTTCCATCTCGTTCATGCATAACTCACAAGCCTTCCCAAAGCCTACAATACCAGGCACATTTAGCGTACCGCTACGCATGCCTCTTTCATGACCACCGCCGTCTATTTGAGCAGTTACCTTTACACGTGGATTTTTACGGCGTACATATAAGGCACCAATGCCTTTTGGCCCATACATTTTATGTGCCGTCATTGCCAGCAAATCAATGCCATCTTTATTTACATCCACGGGAATTTTTCCAACAGCCTGGGTAGCATCCGTAAACACCAGCACACCTTTTTTCTTTGCAATAGCACTTAATTCCTTCATTGGGTGTATAGTGCCAATTTCATTATTGGCGTACATGATTGCAATTAAAATAGTTTTGGAAGTAATTGCAGCTTCCAGTTCCGCAAGATCAATCAGGCCATCCGGTTTTACCTTTAAATAGGTAACATTTGCCCCTGATTTTTCCAGGTGTTTACATGTGTCTAAAACTGCTTTATGCTCAATATTGCAGGTAATTATATGGTTTCCCTTGCTGGCGTACATTTCATAAACACCTTTAATTGCAAGGTTATCTGCTTCTGTTGCACCTGAAGTAAAAATTATTTCCTTTGGATCAGCTCCAATTAATTTTGCAACCTGCTCCCGGGCATAATCCACAGCTTCTTCTGCCTTCCAGCCAAAAGGATGGTTCCGGCTTGCAGCATTGCCAAAGTTATTGGTAAAATACGGTATCATAGCTTCCACCACACGAGGATCGCAGGGTGTGGTTGCGTTATGATCAAGATATATGGGAAGTTGTAGCATAAAAGTAATCTTACTTGAAAGTGCAAATTTACCGCAAAAACACTGTATTTAAGATTATATAAAGTATGAGGGTCTTAATTTTACCATTATAGTAAACAATACAAAAATGTTAAAGGTTGATCATATAGGTATTGCTGTAAAATCGCTTTCTGCTGCTATTCCCCTGTTTGAAAAACTTTTAAATAGCACCTGTTATAAAACTGAAGAGGTGATTTCTGAAAAAGTAGTTACCGCGTTTTTTAAAAAGGGTGAAACAAAACTCGAGTTGTTAGAATCTACCAATGAGAACGGGGTTATTGATAGATTTATCCAAAAAAAGGGCGAAGGCATCCACCACGTGGCTTTTGAAGTAGAAGATATTAATTCAGAAATGCAACGGCTGAAGTCAGAAGGTTTCGTTTTACTAACTGAAGAGCCAAAAGAAGGCGCAGATAATAAAATGGTTTGCTTCCTTCACCCAAAAAATACTGGTGGCGTTTTAATTGAGCTCTGCCAGTCCATGAAACCATTGGGAAAAAGATTTTAAGTAAGTCCAGTTACAATGCAATGATTATAAACTATAAAACTCTTTAAAATATATAAGCATGTTTAAGTTATTCCTTTCACCTCTTACTCTGGTCCTTTGTTTTTTAATAACTACTCAAAGCGGCCAATTATCCTGTAATGAAAAACAAACCGCTTCAGCAAAAAATAGCACAACACCAGCCACCAATGAACTTTTTACAAAATACAACCTTGACAAAATAAAACTTCCGCCAGGTTTTAGGATCTCTGTTTTTGCAGAAGTACCTAATGCCCGCAGCATGTGTTGGGGCTCCGGGGGAACTCTTTTTGTTGGCAACCGAAGCGGTAATAAAGTGTATGCAGTAGTAGATGCAGATAAGAATGGAGTAGCCGAAAACGTTTACACTATTGCTTCGGGATTAACTTCTCCAAACGGAGTGGCATTTAAAGATGGCAGCTTATATGTAGCAGAGATCAGTCGCATAATACGATTCGATGACATCGAAAACCGATTAACTAATCCTCCTGATTTTAAAGTTGTCTATGATAAGTTACCGGGTGACAGGCATCATGGATGGAAGTTTATTGCTTTTGGACCTGATGACAAACTATACGTTCCTGTAGGTGCGCCATGCAACATTTGCGAAAGAGAAGAACCTGTTTACGCTTCCTTTACCAGGATGAATGCAGACGGAAGTGGCTTTGAAATTTTTGCTCATGGAATACGAAATACTGTAGGTTTTGCCTGGCATCCCCAAACAAAGGAATTGTGGTTTACAGATAATGGCGGAGATAATTTAGGGGATGATATTCCGGCAGATGAGTTAAACATTGCCTCACAAAAAGGGATGCATTTTGGCTTTCCTTATTGTCACCAGGGAAATATTGCGGATAAGCGTTTAGGCGAAGGAAAACCTTGCTCCGGTTATGTGCCACCAGCTATTAATTTAGGGCCGCATGTAGCTGCAATTGGAATGCGCTTTTATACCGGGAATATGTTTTTACCGGAGTATAAAAACCAGGTGTTTATTGCCGAACACGGAAGCTGGAACCGGAGCACACCAATAGGTTACAGGGTAATGTTGGTAAATGTAGAAAACAATAAACCTACACGGTACATTCCTTTTGCTACCGGGTGGTTACAACCAGATGGTAAAGTATTGGGCAGACCTGCTGATATTGAAGTAGCAGCAGATGGTTCACTATTGGTAAGTGATGATGACAAAGGAGCTATTTATAGAATTATTTTCGAAAAATAATTATGCTGCCCAGATTTGAGAAAAATCTATAGAAGCAACACATTCATGCAGTAAAGAAAAGTTATAAGTAAAATTATTTCCAGTTTCTTTCAATGAGTATGCACCGTTAGTTAATTGATATACTTCTATAATTTCCTTATCAATATCCACTATCAGATAATAGGGGATTTGTTGAGATTCGTAAATAGTGTATTTAGTATTTCGGTCTTTTATAGCTGTAGCTGGTGATAATATCTCTACTACTAATGCAGGCGGAAAATCAAGAAACTTTTTGGTTATTTTATCACATACAACCAAAATATCAGGCTGTAGAATTGTGTCTTCATTTATTTTATAATCAATTGGCAGAATTGTTTTACATGAAGAACATTCTTTTAAGGCTGCACGAAATTCAGCGGCTAAATTTAAACTAACTATCTGATGTTTTGGTATTGGCGCCGGACTCATAGCATAGGGAAATCCCTCTATCAACTCCCATTTACCTTCCCAATGACAGTAATCCTGATAAGTATAATAAGGCAATATTTTTATTGCAGAAGACATAAGAATTTTTGTAAAAATACAAAGAAATACAGCCGGGGTTATTCAATTACTTTATAGGAGAAGTAGAGTCAAAAGTAGCAATACCTAATTTTTCAATGGCTTGTTGAGCTGCAATTTGTGATGCATCTTTTTTATTGAAACCCTTGCCCTGAGCAACCACTTTACCATTTACCACTGCAGCAATAGTAAATAGCCTTCTTCCGTTTTCTAATTGTTCGTGAATAGTTTCAAATTCAAGCAGCTTACCGTTTTTATTGGCCCAACCATATAATTTATTTTTTTGGTTAAATTCAAGGATTTCCAGATCCTCAATAAACATGTGAGGAATTATTATTCGCTCATTAACCCAGCGACTTGTTTTTTTATATCCTTTATCAAGGTATATGGCACCCACCATTGCTTCCAATGTATTGCCAAAAATCTGGCTCACTTTAAGGGATGCGTCTGATTTATTGAATACTGTAACTTTTTTTAAACCCATCTTTACAGCAATATCATTTAATTGCTGCCGGTTCACCATTTTGCTACGCATTTCCGTTAAATAACCTTCTTCCTTATAAGGGTAACGTTTAAACAAATAATCTGCAACCATGGCACTCAAAATAGCATCGCCTAAATACTCCAGGCGTTCATTATTTTCATGGCTTGTTTCTTTGATAGAGCGATGGGTTAAAGCAGTTCTATACAAATTAATATTGCCGGGAGAATACCCTAAAATTCCTTTCAATTCTTTTTTGAAAGTAACACTGGTATTCTTAAAAAATGATTTCCAGAAATCCACAAATGAAGGATAGGTGTAGAAAATTTATGCATGGCAATAAGGCAAACATTAATAACATATCTTGTCTCATTCTGTGTGCATTAAAATTCAATTAAGATTGAAATTAAGAAGAATATTTTTTAAAAATAACACAGGCGTTATGCCCACCGAAACCAAATGTGTTGCTTAAAGCTGCACGTACCAGGCGTTTTTGTGCCTGCCAGAAAGTAAAATTTAATCTTTCATCCAGCTCCGGATCATCAGTAAAATGATTAATGGTTGGTGGTACAATATCATTTTGGACACTCATTATACAAGCAATTGCTTCTATAACTCCCGCGGCCCCCAAACAGTGACCAGTCATAGATTTTGTAGAGCTGATGTTAAGAGTATATGCATGGTCGCCAAATACTACTTCTATAGCTTTAATTTCAGCAATATCACCAAGCGGTGTTGCTGTGCCATGTGTGTTTATGTAATCAATGTCCGATGGCTGCATGTCTGCATCATCCAGTGCTGAGAGCATTACATTTTTGGCTCCGAGTCCTTCGGGGTGAGGAGCTGTAATATGATGTGCATCTGCAGTAGCGCCGGCACCTGCCAATTCGCAATAAATTTTTGCACCACGTTTTAATGCATGCTCTAATTCTTCAAGAACCAATGAACCTGCAGCTTCGCCCATTACAAATCCATCCCGTTCTTTATCATAAGGGCGGGATGCTGTTTTTGGATCATTATTGCGTTCGCTTAATGCTTTCATTGCATTAAATCCGCCTACACCAGCCTCACTTATAACGCTTTCAGCTCCGCCTGCAATTATGATATCTGCCTTTCCCAAACGGATCAGGTTAAGGGCTTCCATCATGGCATTTGTAGAAGATGCGCAAGCACTGACTACAGCAAAATTTGGCCCCCGAAAGCCATACCTCATAGAAATGTGACCGGCAGCAATGTCTAAAATCATTTTTGGAATAAAGAAGGGGTTGAACCGCGGTGTTCCATCTCCTTTAGCAAAATTCACTACCTCCTCCTGAAAAGTAACAATACCACCTATACCACTGGCAAAAACTACACCTACCCTATCATGGTTTACATTATTCTTTAAAATTCCTGCATCATGCACCGCTTGCTCACTGGCCGCCAAAGCAGTTTGTGTAAAGCGATCTAATTTCCTAGCTTCTTTACGATCCAGAAAATTAGTAGGATCAAAGTTTTTTATTTCGCAGGCAAACCGGGTTTTAAATTTGGACGCGTCAAAATTAGTAATGAAGTCTGCCCCGCTAACTCCGTTACGCAGATTGTTCCAATATTCAGTAATAGAATTACCTAACGGCGTTAAAGTTCCCATTCCTGTTACAACTATCCTCTTAAATTGCATACACCCTGCTCATGATTTGTGTAAAGATAAACCGCCTTTGCTGTTATAACAGGCCAAAGGCGGTAATCAGTTTTAGTCGGTTTTAGCTAACGGAAGTATCCTGCAATTACTTAGCATGCTCTTCGAGGTAAGCAACTGCCTGTCCTACAGTAGTAATGGTTTCGGCTTGTTCATCGGGAATAGAAATGTTGAATTCCTTTTCAAATTCCATGATCAGCTCTACCGTGTCCAGTGAATCGGCACCCAAATCATTAGTGAAAGAAGCCTCGTTATTTACTTCTGCCTCGTCAACACCTAATTTGTCAACTATGATCTTTTTAACTCTTGCTGCAATGTCTGACATGTTGTAAAAGTTTGGTTATAGTGGTGCAAAAATATAAGATTTTGATTTAAATAGCATTTACAAATATGCTATGTAAAACAATTAAAAATATTAATGTAGCACATTCTTCAGGAAAACTTTGTGGTTTGCTGTGTGTAAGGATATTTGTAAATTGAACTCCTTTAACCAACAGGTATGGCATTAAAAATTATTGATCATGGCAGTAAGGAATACCAGCAGATGCTAAAACTTCGTGATGATATTTTACGAAAGCCATTAGGTATTAGCTTTTCACAGGAAGAGCTGGAAAAAGAAAAAAATAACTTGCTGATAGCTGCTTATGAAGATGACCAGATGCTTGGCTGCTGTATGTTGGTTGAGGAAGATCCTAAAACAGTACGGCTTCGGCAAATGGCTGTGCTTAATGATCTGCAGGGAAAAGGAATAGGAAGGGCATTAACGCAATTTGCTGAAAATCTTGCGAGAGACAGGGGTTATAAAAAAATTACTATGCATGCAAGAAAAGATGCGGTTGGTTTTTATGAAAAAACCGGATATAAAAAAATAGGTGAAGAATTTGAAGAAATAACTATTCCGCATTTTCTCATGGAGAAGAAGTTATAAACCTGATAGTTGCCCAACAAAAACAACCGGAAATTGTAATTACACAATTCAGGAAAATCCAAAGTAGGTTCAATTGTTTTTCATTTTAGAACTAAGCATCTATTTTTCTTTTTAACAACTGCCGCATTTGGTAAATATCATCACTTGTTGCAAACCCGCTTTTCGGAACCAGGAAAAAAGAACGACTATCAAAATATAAATGAAAGAAATGCGGTGTTTCTATAAAGTTGCTTAGCTTTTGCCACTGCCATGAACGAGAGCCGCGTTCATTACCAACTGAAAAAGAATCTTCCTCAAATTTCATTGTAAAATGATCCTTGAATGTAGATGCTCTTTTATAAACTGCGCCTGGTAGTATAAACCAAAAAGAAATCATTAGTACAAACCATAAAAATGAGCCCACCAGAAATGCAAGAGGTGTAATTTTTTTAAAATAATATAAAGCTGCAGAACTTAATGCAAATACATTAACCGCTATTATCATGATACGAATTTCCGGGCGGCTGAGGAAATGATACCGTAAAGCCTGCAATACTTGTTTTTTATCATAATCAAAATGAATGGTCATACACGGAACTTATCTTAAGGATTTTGAAAAAGATAAAAGAATTTCTTTATGTAATAAAGATAACAATACCGATTACCGGTAAATAAATATTTATTCAGGAAAATGGTACTAAAAACCCCGGGGACCGGGGCTTGTATTGTAAAAATTACCTGCTCATCATTTGCTTTGCTTCTATACTTAAAGTGGCATGTGGTACAGCACGAAGGCGGGCTTTATCAATTAATTTGCCTGTAACCCGGCAAATTCCGTAAGTTTTATTTTCTATACGCATTAATGCTTTTTCCAGGTGATCAATGAACTGAATTTGGCGGCTGGCCATTTGGCTTAACTGCTCCCTTTCCATACTCATACTTCCATCTTCCATTGTCATGTAGCGTCCATCTTCCATGTCACCACTTTCATCTTTGCGGGTAATTAGGCCCTGCAAATAAGTAAGTTCTTTTTTAGCAGTATCTAATTTCTTATTGATTAAATCCCTGAACTCTATTAACTCAGTATCTGAATAACGCATTGTTGGGACAGAGGCCTCCTTGGGTTGATTATCTAATACTGATTTGATAAATTCGGGCTCATACTTGACAGCTTTTGTAGTAGATGTTTTAGGGATAACGACCGGCTTAGTGGGTTCTTTTTTCACTGCTGGCTTTACCAGGGGTTTGATAGTAGGTTTTACTTCCCGGTGTGTTTTAGCACCTATTGCAGGCTTTTTAACAGGTTCAGCAGGCTTAACTTTTGATTTTTTTATTATAGATAAGTTTTTTCTAAGCTTCGGAGGAGCTGTTTTTTTTACTACAATTGGTTTTCGAACTTTAAGAGTTGTTTGCTTATTTCCCGATTTATTTTTTGATGCCTTTTTTCCGACAAAACCTTTTTTAAAACCTTTGGCAGCAGAGGAATGTGCGGGTTTAGATGCAACATTTTTGGTACCCTTTGTTTTGATGGCAGTTTTGCTTCTTTTAGACGACGATTTGCTTACAGGTTTTAACATTTTTGGAGAAGACTTCTTTGCAGGCTTAGATGCCCTGGAAGTTTTACCGCCTTTAGAACGGGAAGATTTTGGTGCTTGCTTTTTAGTTGCCATGCAATTATCGCTTTTTTAAAACGATGACTTTCAATGAGTTGTCGTTAACCTCTATCTCAGTGCCACCATCTAGGGTTGATGTTATTTCCAGCTTATCTGCCAGAATTTCGGCGCAAATATAATTATTATACTTAGCCAGCGATTGTTTTATGCCATTATTTGCATTAACTAACACATCAATACGGTCTGTAACATCAAATCCACTGTCCTTTCTTATTTTTTGAATCCGGTTTATAAACTCCCTCGCATCTCCTTCCTGTAACAATTCAGGGGTAATATTTATATCCAGCGCCACTGTTAAAAACCCCTTATTCGCCACCGTCCAGCCGGGGATATCTTCGCTGATAATTTCTACTTCACTTAGACTTAGTAGAACCGAAGCATCGTTTTCAAGACTAATCAGATGGCTGCCTTCTTTTTCAAATAACGCTATATCGTGTTGACTGAGATTATTTAAAGCTATGCCTACATATTTCATCTTTGGTCCAAGCATCTTACCCAATGACTGAAAGTTTGGTTTTATTTTCTTTTTAATAAATCCTTCTGTGTCCGATATGTATTCTATTTCTTTAACGTTCACTTCATTTAAAATCAAATCCTGTACTTTTTGTAATTGTTGCTGCATAGCTGGATTCCAAACAGGAATCAAGACCCTTTGTAAAGGCTGTCGAACTTTGATACCTACCTGTCCGGTAGGCAGGTTTGCTTTTTTGCGAAGCGATAAAATAAGTGAAGAAACATCCTGTGCCAGTTGCATACGCTCCTCTAACGATGGATCAATTATTTGTTCATTTGCATCAGGAAACAGTACATGGTGCACTGAAGCTTCTTTATGTTTTCCTGTAATTGTATTCAGAGTTACATACAGTTCTTCACTGAAGAATGGAGCTATAGGCGCCATTAATCTGATTACACTTTCCAGACATTCATATAATGTTTGATAAGCTGCTATCTTGTCCTGTTCATATTCGCCTTTCCAAAAACGGCGCCGGCTCAGACGAACATACCAGTTGCTTAAGTGCTCATCTACAAAATCTTCTATAAACCGCCCTGCCTGAGTGGGCTCATATTCATCAAAGGCTGCAGAAACTTTTTTTATTAATGTTTGGAGTGAAGAAAGAATCCACCTGTCAATTTCCGGTCTTTGCGCAACAGGAATATACTCTTCTTTAAAATGGAAATCATCTACGTTGGCATAAAGAGCGAAGAATTGGTATGTATTATATAAGGTACCAAAGAATTTTCTCTGTACTTCCTTAATCCCATCTAAATCAAACTTTAGATTATCCCACGGTGAGGCATTGGTAATTAAATACCACCGGGTAGCATCAGCGCCAAATTGTTCTATTGTTTTAAACGGATCTACTATGTTTCCCAAGCGTTTGCTCATTTTATTTCCATTCTTATCTAACACCAGACCGTTGGATACACAGGTTTTATATGCAACAGTGTCAAACAACATTGCAGCTAAAGCATGAAGAGTATAAAACCATCCCCTGGTCTGATCAACCCCTTCGGCAATGAAATCGGCGGCCCCCCCACCCCCCGAAGGGGGGATTTTAGAAGATCCCTCTTTTGAAGCAATATATGATTTGTATTGTTCAGCAGTTATCTGCTCTCCTTTAGGAGTTGGGGGTAAACCCCATTGCGCATAAGGCATGGCGCCACTGTCAAACCATACATCAATAAGATCAGGTTCTCGACGCATGGGTTGTCCGCTATCAGAAACTAAAACCATCTCATCTACATAAGGCTTATGCAAATCCAAATTGCCATCATGCAGATAGGCCCCCTCCCGGCCTCCCCCTGCAGGGGAGGAGAACATCACTCCAACTTGAATTGCCTTCCTGATCTCTGCATTTAGTTCTTCAATGGAACCTATGCATTTTTCTTCTTTACCATCTTCGGTTCTCCAGATTGGTAATGGGGTGCCCCAGTATCGGGTACGACTAAGGTTCCAGTCCACCATATTCTCCAGCCAGTTACCAAAACGACCTGTACCAGTGGACTCAGGTTTCCAGTTAATGGTTTTATTCAACTCCACCATTCTGTCACGCAATGCAGTGGTTTTTATGAACCATGCATCCAGCGGATAGTAAATAACAGGTTTATCGGTTCTCCAGCAATGAGGATAGCTATGCTCGTATTTTTCAACTTTAAAAGCCCTGTTTTCTTTTTTCAGCTTAACGGCAATGTCAATGTTTACATCTGTATAGCCATCTTCATCTTTGTAATCCTTAATATATCTGCCACTGAACTCACCCAGGCCATCTACAAATTTTCCTTGTCGATCTACAAGTGTCAAAATTCCAATATTATATTTCTTGCCAATGCGAAAATCATCCGCACCAAAAGCCGGGGCTGTATGTACAATGCCGGTTCCATCTTCCGTAGTTACAAAATCTCCTAAGAGCACACGGAAAGGCTTTGCATCGGGTGTAGCTTGAATTGCTTCTATGGAATTCGCTTCATAAGGAAGTAGTTGTTCGTATTCTAATCCTTCTAAATCTTTTCCTTTGAATTCAGCAATTATTGCAAATGGTTGTTTGATTTTTCTTGTATCAGGGGGAATAACTAACGGATCAGTTTCAATATTAAGTATTATCCTCTGGTCGCTTTCAGACCATATACCAGTTCCATTACCTACTTCTTTATACGTTGTTTCGAAATATAGTGGAATTAAATCTTTTGCTATGATAACATTCACAACGTTATCAGGCAAATAAGGACTCTTGGTTTTTATTAAACTGTAGTCAACATTGGGTCCTACGGCTAATCCAAGATTGGAGGGTAAAGTCCACGGGGTAGTCGTCCACGCCAAGAAGAAAACCTCTTCACCGCTCTTTTGAACTTCCACAAGCTGGCTCAGTGCGGATGCAGAAGTCTCCCCTTCGGGGAGATTTAGAGGGGCCGCCTTAAACATCGCCACTACACTTGTATCCTTTACATTCCTATATGTTCCCGGCTGATTTAATTCGTGTGAACTTAATCCTGTTCCCGCTCCTGGTGAATAGGGCTGAATAGAAACGCTTTTATACAGCAGACCTTTTTGATACAACTGTTTTAAACACCACCAAAGGCTTTCGATGTATTCATTAGTAAAGGTTATATAGGGATTTTGTAAATCAACCCAGTAACCCATTTTAGTGGTAAGCTCATCCCATTTATCTTTATAACGAAGTACTGCCTCGCGGCATTTTTGATTGTATTCCTCTATAGAGATTTTTTTACCAATATCTTCTCGGCTAATACCTAATTCCTTTTCAACACCAAGTTCTACCGGCAGCCCATGAGTATCCCACCCACCTTTACGCTGCACTTTAAAGCCTTTCATGGTTTTATAACGACAGACCAAATCCTTTAAAGTACGGCTGATAACATGGTGAATGCCCGGCAAACCATTGGCGCTAGGTGGCCCTTCATAAAAGACAAAGGGTTCGGCACCTTCTCTGATTCCAACGCTTTTTTCAAAAGTTTTCTCTTCCCTCCATTTGTATAAAATTTCTTTTTCAATGGAAGGTAGATTTAAATGCTTAAATTCTTTATACCTCTTGGCCATAACGGCTGCTAAAACTTAGTTTTAATGGCTGCAAAGGTAAGTCAGAACCTTGACTGGGAGATTTTAAGTGGAATGGAAAGTCCCTCTTGACTGGTCATTTTGCATCAAAACTTAGCACCAACACTTACAAAGAAAGTTCTTCCATCTGCCGGCAATAAACCGGGACCGGGGTAACCACCGGCGCGACGGGTAAAATATCTTTCATCAAAAAGATTATTTACTCCAGCTTTGATATTTAGAATTTTTGAAAACTTGTAAGTAGCTGTTAAATCAGTTATAGTATAAGAGGGTATCAATCCATTTTGACCATTTGCTGTTGGTGTTATCGTGTTATTTGCATCTGCAAATGCTTCGCTTACATGACTGATCTGACCAGTAATTAAAAAACCTTTGTAACCTGTTGTAATGCCGGCACGCAGGATATGTTCAGGGGCATTTTCCACCTTTTTATTTTTCAGGTTAGCTTCTAACAGATTATTACCCTGCTTTGTTATTACTTTCAAACTTCCATACCGTGCATTTGTATATCCGTATGAGGTAAAGAGGATCAAATCCGCATTAGTGATAGTAGTGAAGCCACGTACTGGATTGAATTCAATATAACTTTCTATTCCTTTACTTGTGCTGTTTCCAACATTAGTGCGGAAATTGTAAAAACTACTATCCTGCCGCTGTTGCGAGATAACTCCAATGCGATTGTTGTACTGCAGGTAAAAGCCACTTACATCAAATTGTAAATAATTCCTCACTTTACCGCGATGGCCAAAATCTACGTTGTAACCTTTTGCATCCCTCAAATCAGGGTCTACTATATCGGTTGTTGGAGGTGTTGTTAAATCTGCAAACTGCATTGGCCGGTAAGCCTGTGTGAAGTTGCTATAAAATTCCGTTTTTCCAATGTGATACTCTGCACCTATCCCTGCTAATAAAAACCCACGGCTGCGCTTTTGGTTTTGCAGAATGATTGCTGTTGCGGTGTTTGCAAATCCATTTCTTCCGGAGGCTTGTGCCTGCAACCATTCATACCGAATGCCGGGAACAATCAAGAATTTTTCACCCAGACGAAAAATATTTTCAACAAAAATGGCTGCATTTTTTGACTTATAAGTGATGTCTTTGGGGAAGTTTCCAATTACAGTTACATCAAAATTAGCTCCGGTAGAGCCTTTGCCATCTGCTCTTCTATAAGTTGAGCCTGTATAGATACGAATACCACCGGAAAAAGTATTGTTCATTGCACCCAAACTATAATCAGAAAGATAGCGGCTTTCCAATCCATAATTTCTGTACTGATCTAATTGAACTGTTCTGTTATTATAAGTGCCAGTTGCTAAATTAATGCTGTCTTTAATTGTCACCGATTGCAAGAACCCAACACTGTTTCTATCACCAATTACACCAAAAATCTTCGTGTTTAGCCTTGCTTTATCATTGAAATAGTAGTTGGCAATTACTGCAGGTGTTGTCCATGTAATGTCAAACCAGTTGCGGTTACGGAGGCTTTGCTGTGCATTTTCAGCAAACTGAATATCAGTCAATCCGCCGGGCTGTTGAGTACGAATGTGTGAGTGCATCAGTTCTGCTGTTAACGAAAATTTTGAAGTGAAGCGGTAGGTAACAGTACCATACCCGGCATTTGTATAATAGCGGCTGTTCTGTCTCCATCCCTTTCCATTGCGGTGGTCAAAGAATGTATAATAATGAATTTTATCTGTATTGCCACCAATTGCATTATAGCTGTTAAACAAATTGTTGCTTCCGATTGTTTGCTGTGTTTCAAATTCAAACTTTTTGTTCATCTCGCTTCCGTTGCGCAAAATGTAATTTACTAAACCGCCAAACTGAGGCCCGTATTGCAAAGAACCTGCACCGCGTACCACTTCAATTCTTTGCACAGCCTGCAATTGCGGATTGTAATATGCTTCAGGATAGCCGAAAGGATCGGCGGAAATATCATATCCGTTCTGCCGCACATTAAATTCCCAGCTACGGTTCGGACTTAATCCACGTGCAGCAATTCCAATTTGAATTCCGCTGGGATCGCTTTCCCAGATATGAATGCCCGGAACTTTTGCCAACACCTGCCGCATGTTATTTGTTACTACATTTCCCTGTACATTATCCAAAACAATCAAGGCGTTTTTCTTACCTGCATATATGGAAGTACCCACCACTTCAGGCATTTGGTGGTAATCACTTTTTGATGCACGACCTACTATGGTAACTTCTTCTAAATATTTATGAGTGGCCGGTAAGGTATCAATATTATTTACTTCTGTATTCTGAGCGGATGCAGTTAAAGCAACTCCGGAAATCACAAAAATCAAAATCTTTTTCATCATGCTTCACCTTTTGGGCTGCAAATATCTCTTTGAATATTTGTAAATTATTTACGGAATCAGGAAAAGAATGTTACGCAAGTTGTAACAAACGAGATATGACAGAATTTTGACAATAATAATGTTACTTAGCTGTAGGTAGTCAGCTTGACGAACTACTATCGTCGTCTGTTGTGTCACTCACTTGTACGTCTGGTAATTCTATTCTGCCATGTGTAGTTCGCACAGTTTTATAAATTGTAATAGAGCTCATTATTATAATTACAAAAGCAATCAATCCAATCAATCCCCAAACAAAGCTGATACTTTGCTTTACTGTAGCCAGCATTACAATAGCCACTAAAAAGATGGTAGCCACTTCGTTCCAGATTCGTAATTGTTGAGAAGAATATTTGAACATACCAGCCATTTGCTGTTTATAAATAACATGAAGTGTATAATGATAAATGTAAAGCAGCACTACAAAAATTAATTTTATCAGTAACCACCTTCCTGCGTCGTCATCCAATGTTTTATGCAAGTTGCCATTCAGCATTACCCAAAGACCAAGAATAAGTGTAATGATCGCGGAAGGGCATGTAATGCCCAACCACAGTCTTTTAATCATTATCGAGAATTGATTTTGCAAAATGTTCTTCTCTTGTTCTGCCTTTTCATTTGCTTCTGTATTATATATAAATAGCCTTACTATATAAAACATGCCTGCAAACCAGGTGACGATGAAGATAATATGGAGGGATTTTAGGTAGAGATACATAATCGTAATGAGAAATACCAGAGCTTAGATCACAGCAAAGCCGTTTCTTTATCTCGTTCAGCATATTTTTTAATCCACTTTGCAATGGCACTCACCCACAACGGATGAACATTTAAACAAGGGATCATCTCCAAATCCTCGCCACCGGCTTTTAAAAAAACTTGTTTTCCTTTTTCGGCAATCTCTTCTAAAGTTTCCAGACAATCACTTACAAATGCAGGACAAACTATCATTAATTTTTTTACACCTTCATTGGGTAATTGTTGCAAACGATGATCTGTATATGGCTTCAACCACTCATCGCC
>JBHENB010000001.1:0-22386 GCA_046262255.1 Chitinophagaceae bacterium | reverse complement strand
ATGAGAAACTCCATTTGTGCGCAGGAATACTCAAATGATTTACCACTGCCTTTGAAGTAACAAGACACTGGTGGCGATAACAATATTCATGTGCAGTCGAAGAAACTTCACAACAATTTGCAACTTTAAGGCAATGCTCCCCCGTGATATCACTTTTATATATATGCCTCCTCGGTATTCCATGATAGGAAAATAAAATATGATCAAAGTGCTGTGCTAAAAAAGGTTTCATGCTCTCACATAAAGCATTTATGTATCCCGCATCATCATGAAAAGGTTGTGTAAAAGTCAGCTTAAATGGATACTTACCTTTTTTATGCTGCTCTTTTGCATATTCCACTGCTGTTTCATAAGAGCTCATAGCATAATGGGGGTACATAGGTACTAAAACTATTTCTTCCAGATCAGGGTTTTGTTGTGCTAATTCATCATAAGCATTCTTAGGAGATGGATGGCCGTACCGCATGGCAATGGAAACCGGTTCCTCAATTTCTTTTCTTAATGCATCTTGTAATTGTTTGGTGATAACAATCAACGGCGAACCTTTTTCAGTCCAGATAGATTTATATGCACCAGCAGATTTTGGCGCACGAAAAGGCACAATAATTCCTCTTACTAATATAGTCCGCAATAACCATGGCTTATCTATCACCCTTTTATCCATCAAAAATTCATTAAGATAACGCTTCACATCTTTCACCTCGATGGAATCGGGCGAACCTAAATTCATTAAAACAACAGCTCTTTTCATTAAAAAAATAGAGAGCAAATGTAACTATGTAATAATATCATAATCGGAAATTGATATGTTGATCAATGTCATTACTAATGCTGGCGAAAATCAATCATTGAAATGACACACCAATGACACAGATTCTCAATAGTTGAAAGTTGTGAAATTACTTTTGCATTGTTGAAGCATTTTAATTGCAGAATGAACTCTCATTACCCCAAAGAGATATCAAACTTTTATGTAGCCGGGATAAATTACAACAAAACAGATGCTTCTATTCGGGGCCAATTTGCAATTAATGATGAACAGAATTTAAAACTTTTACAGAAAGCAAGTTTGCATGGATTGGATGAAATTTTTATTCTTTCTACTTGCAACCGCACAGAAATTTATGGCTTTGCACAAAGCAGTCACCAGTTAATTGAACTCCTTTGTTCCGGAACTAAGGGTACTATAGAAACTTTTAAAAAATTAGCTTACATCAAAAGAAATTCAACAGCGGTTGAGCATCTGTTTCAGGTTGCTGCAGGATTGGATTCACAGATTTTAGGTGATTACGAGATTATAGGCCAGGTAAAATCAGCAATAAAGCTTGCAAAGGAAAATAGTTTTGTCGGTGCTTTCACAGAACGATTAATTAATAGTGTATTGCAATCTTCCAAAGAAATAAAAAATAATACTCAATTAAGCAGCGGAACAGTATCTGTTTCGTTTGCTGCCGTACAATACATTCGCACTACTGTTATAAACTATTCTTCAAAAAGTATTCTGTTGCTGGGTGTAGGTAAAATAGGCAGAAATACATGCAAGAACCTGGTAGATTATTTAAATACAAAAAATATCACATTAATAAACCGTACTCCGGAAAAAGCGAGAAACCTTGCTTCTGAATTTAATTTGCAGTTTGCCTGGATAGAGAATCTTTCCGAAGAAATAAAAAAAGCTGATATTATCATTACAACAACTAATTCTACTGAGCCCGTTATACTAAAAGAGCACTTAAAATGTGGTAAAAAAACTCTGATCATTGACCTTTCTGTTCCCTGCAACGTTGCAGAAGACGCACAAACTTTACCGAATGTTCAATTTGTGAATGTGGATGAACTGTCAAAACTGAAAGATGAAACGCTAAGGAAAAGAGAAGCCGAAGTTCCAAAAGCAAAAGCAATTATTGCAGAAGCAATTTCTGAATTTAATGAATGGTGCAAAATGCGTCAACATGCACCTTTTTTTAAAGCAGTCAAGCTAAAGCTGAAGGAGATACAGGCTCATCCTCTTTTTATATCTACAGACTCCTGCAATAAAACAGAAGATCAAAACATACAAAAAACCATTAATTTGATAGCTTCTAAGGTGCGCCAGGATAACAGAAGTGGGTGCCGGTACATAGAAGCAATCAATCATTTTATTAAAGCAGACGCCGCTCATTAATGAAAAGACATTTGCGTATTGGAACCCGCGACAGCGAGTTGGCTATGTGGCAGGCTACATTGGTGCAAGATCTTCTTAACAAAAACGGCATCTCGTCAGAACTAGTTTACATAAAAAGTGAAGGCGATATTGATACTGTTACTCCCCTCTACCAGTTAGGAGTACAAGGCGTTTTTACAAGAAGTTTGGATGCTGCTTTACTCAGTAAGCGAATTGATATTGTTGTACATTCCATGAAAGATGTGCCTACACAACTGGCACAGGGCATTCAGCAGGCAGCAGTTTTAAAAAGAGGTTCACATAAAGATATTTTTGTGGCCCATCCCGAGGCCCCCTTCCGACTTCCCCCGGTAGGGGAAGCCACCAACACACAGCCCTCAGTTTTTGGCGAAACTAATACTAACAAAGGCAGTGCAATTATAGAGGCATTGCAGTGTGGAGAAGCCCTCCCTTCGGGAGGGTTGGGGTGGGCCATTGCAACCAGTTCTATCCGTCGTATTGCACAATGGCTGTATCGCTATCCTGGCCATAGAATTGAAAACCTGCGTGGTAATGTGAATACACGGTTACAAAAGCTGAAAGAAAGTAATTGGAACGGAGCCATATTTGCTGCTGCAGGTCTGGAAAGAATAAATCTTCGTCCTGGCAATTCAATTGAGTTAGACTGGATGCTTCCCGCACCGGCTCAAGGCGCTATTATGGTAGTTTGCAGAGCTAATGATCCTTTTGCTTGTGAAGCCTGTCATCAATTCAATGATCCGATCAGTGCACTTTGTACAAAAATTGAAAGAGATTTTTTAAGCAGACTTATGGGCGGGTGTTCCACTCCTATCAGTGCATTGGCTGTAATGAGTTATGCACAAATAATTTTCAAAGGAAATATTTGTGCGCCCGATGGAAGTAAAAAAATTGAAATTGAACAGGTTGCAAATATTTCTGAAGCAAATGATCTGGGTATTGCTGTTGCGGAAAAGATTGTATTGAACGGGGGACAGGAAATTGTTGATAGTATTCGCAAAACAGGATTAACAACTGATGCCGAAGCATAAAGTTTTAAGTACAAAAAAGCTTGGGCCTTCGCTGATTGAATTGGCGAAAGAGAATGATATTGAAATCATTGAGCAGGAGTTTATTCAAATAAAAAAGATATGGTCCGAAGAAAAGTTTAACGAGATAGCATCTTATTTTCAAAGCGAATATGTTGTTTTCACCAGTGCTAATGCTATTAATACAGTAAACAATTACCTTCTTGCTACGAACACTTTGGAACCTCTACCCTGGAAAATTTATACACTTATCGGTAGAAGTAAAGATGAACTTTTCAATACTCCTCTTTTCCCTAAAAACATCATAGGTGAAGCAGATAATGCAAAATCCTTAGCGGAAAAAATAGTTTCAGATCGGGTCAAGGAAATTGTTTTCTTCTGTGGAAACAAGAAAAGAGATGAGTTGCCAGCTATATTGAAAGACGCAGGTGTAAAGGTTCATGAAGTAGTAGTGTACGAAACAGTTGAAACACCACAAGTGGTGACTGATGGTCTTAATGCTATCATGTTTTTTAGCCCAAGCGCTGTACAAAGTTTTTTTTCAGCAAATGAATTAGAAAAAGAGACTGTTTGTTTTTCAATTGGCGAAACAACAGCAAAAGCAATTAGAGATTTTACCGACAACAGAATTATAATAAGTGAATCACCAAGCCAGGGTATAATGCTTGCATCAGTTAATTTTTATTTTCAAAATATCAGTTGCTAGAGTAATTGCCAATGATGCAAAACTATAATTAAGAATGACTACTGAAACCAGGGAAGACACATCAAATCTAAGTTCCCCCACCGGGGGACAGGGGGCTGACCATTTACTACTAAAAGCCTTACACAAAGAAAAAGTGGAACGGCCGCCGGTTTGGATGATGCGCCAGGCAGGGAGATACTTGCCGGATTATATTAAACTCCGGGAGAAATACGATTTCTTTACCCGTGTACAAACACCCGAACTTGCCTGTGAAATCACACTTCAGCCGGTAAACCAGATAGGTGTAGATGCAGCAATTATCTTTTCGGACATTCTGGTAATTCCTCAGGCGATGGGCGTGGAGGTTCTGATGGAAGAAGGGAAAGGACCATCACTGCCAAAAACAATCAAATCACAAAAAGATATTGATGCATTAAATACTTCTAATGCAGAGGAGCATTTAAAATATGTGATGAATGCCCTGGCAATGACAAAACGGGAGTTGAATGGTCGGGTACCACTGATTGGTTTTGCCGGTGCACCATGGACTATTTTATGCTACCTGGTGGAAGGTAAAGGAAGTAAAACCTGGGATAAAGCAAAACAATTTGCGTACACACAATCTGAATTAGCACAACAGCTATTGCAAAAAATTACAACTATCACAATTGATTATTTAAAAGCGCAGGTAACTGCCGGTGCAGATGTGGTGCAAGTGTTTGACAGCTGGGCCGGCTCCTTATCACCTGAAGATTTCAAATTATTTGCACAACCTTATTTGCTGCAGATTGCAGATGCTTTGAAAGAGGATGCACCTGTTATTTTATTTCCAAAAGGAAGCTGGTATGCTTTAAATGAATTAAGCAACGGCAGTGCATCCGCAATTGGTATTGACTGGACTATTTCACCACAAAAGGCAAGAGAGTTAACCGGCAATAAAATAACATTGCAGGGCAATTTTGATCCGGCTAAACTATTAGCACCAATTGCACGGATTAAAAAATGGGTGAAGGAAATGATTGATGGATTTGGCACACAAAATTATATCGCCAACTTAGGTCATGGCATTACACCCAATGTACCTGTAGGTCATGCGAAAGCTTTTGTGGAAGCGGTGAAGGAATATAAAACGGTGAATGGTGAGTTGTGAATGGTGAATACTTAGAGTTCCCCATTTACTATACATCTATTACTTTAATAATGAGTACTAAAGAATCCTGGGTAGATTACATACATGGTCTTCAAAACCGCATCTGCTCTACATTGGAAGAAGCCGACGGCAAAGCAAAATTTATTGAAGATAAGTGGGAAAGGCCGGAAGGTGGTGGTGGCATAACAAAGGTCATCCAAAACGGAAATGTTTTTGAAAAAGGAGGTGTAAATACATCAGTTGTTTTTGGTAAGGTTGCTGATGAGATGAGATCACAATTAAATATTAATGGTGATTGTTGGTTTGCATCTGGACTTTCGTTAGTGATGCATCCAATAAACCCTTTTGTATCCACTGTACATTGTAATTACCGGATGTTTGAATTGTACAATAGTAGTGGAGCTGTTATTGATCGTTGGTTTGGCGGAGGCACTGATCTTACTCCATATTATTTGTTCGAAGAAGATGCAAAGCATTTTCACCAGACATATAAGGATGTCTGTGACCGATTTGATGAAAGTTTCTACAAAGAATTTAAAAATAATTGTGATAACTACTTTCTGAATCGGCATCGGAACAATGAAAGAAGAGGAATAGGCGGGATATTTTACGATTACCAGAGGCCAGATGAAAAACATGATATCGAATTCTGGATGAAGTTTGGAAAGAGTTGCGGAGATGCATTTTTGCAAGCTTATCTTCCAATAGTTGAAAAAAGAAAAGGTACTTTATTCAGCAATGAACATACGCATTGGCAGGAAATAAGAAGAGGCAGATATGTTGAGTTTAATTTAGTGCATGACAAGGGAACATTGTTTGGTTTAAAAACCAACGGAAGAACTGAAAGTATATTGATGAGCCTGCCGCCAACGGTGCGATTTGAATATAATTACCAACCCCGAGCGGGCAGTGAAGAAGACAAATTGTTACAAGTTTGTTTGCAGCCGAGAGAATGGATATCCCCTGCCCTAAAGGGGGAGCAATAAAAGCCATGTAAGAAATGGAAAATTTTAAGCTCTGAAAGTTTCTCATTTAGAAAAGATCAGGAGGCATTATGTACTTACAAAGAAGAAATAGAATTCTCCGCCAATCACCAGCCATCCGCAATTTAGTTGCTGAAACACTATTAACCCCGAATGATTTCATTGTTCCGTTGTTTATTATTGAAGGAGAAAATGAAATTTCAGAGGTAGCCTCAATGCCCAACTATTACCGACGTTCTCTTGATCTTACAGTAAAAGAAGTAAAGGAGCTTTGGCAGATGGGGTTAAAGTGTGTATTGTTATTTGTAAAATCAAAAGATGAATTAAAAGATAATAAAGGAACGGAAGCATTGAATGCAAATGGGTTAATGCAACGCAGCATTAAAGCTATTAAAGATGCTGTTCCTGAAATGGTTGTAATGACAGATGTTGCATTGGATTCTTACTCTTCTTTCGGGCATGATGGAATTGTAGAGAACGGGGAAATTGTAAATGACGCAACGGTTGAAGTGCTGGCACAAATGAGTGTAAGTCATGCTCAGGCAGGGGCTGATTTTGTAGCACCGAGTGATATGATGGATGGAAGAATCGGAGCTATTCGTAAGGCATTGGAAGAAAGCGGGTTTACAAAAACAGGCATCATGGCTTATAGTGCCAAATACGCTTCCTGCTTTTATGGTCCGTTCCGCGATGCATTGGACAGTGCGCCGGGATTCGGTGATAAAAAAACGTATCAAATAGATTATGCAAACCGCATCGAGGCAGTAAAAGAAGCCATTATTGATGTGAAAGAAGGTGCAGATATTATAATGGTGAAACCTGCACTATCCTACTTAGATATTATTCGGGAAGTGAAAAATTCGGTTAATGTACCGGTAAGTTGCTACAACATCAGCGGTGAATATGCTATGATTAAAGCGGCTGCTAAAATGGGCTGGATTGGTGAAGAAAAAGCAATTTTAGAAACATTAACATCCATGAAAAGAGCCGGTGCCGACCTGATTGCCACGTATTTTGCAAAGGATGCAATACGACTAATCCAATAACCACAGAGTCACAGGGATCACAGAGTTACACAGTGTTTCTCCCTGCCTCGTATCATAGTTCTAATTTTCTAAAATGAACATCTCGAAAAGCATAGAATTATTCGAAAGAGCACAACAAAGCATCCCGGGCGGAGTGAATTCACCAGTACGAGCATTTAAAAGTGTAGGTGGCACACCCATTTTTATTGATAGAGCCAGCGGCGCATATATGTATGATGTAGATGGCAAACAGTATATAGACTATATCAATTCGTGGGGACCAATGATCCTTGGTCATGCTTTTCCACCGGTTGTAAAGGCCATACAGATGAAAGTTGTAGAAAGTACGTCATTTGGTGCACCAACCGAACTGGAAGTGCAGATGGCAGAACTGGTGAAAAGCATGGTGCCCAATGTGGACCTGATAAGAATGGTGAGCAGCGGTACGGAAGCATGCATGAGTGCAATAAGATTAGCAAGAGGATTTACAGGAAGAAACAAGATCATCAAATTCGAAGGTTGCTATCATGGCCATGCAGATTCTTTTTTGGTAAAAGCAGGAAGCGGAGTAGCAACATTCAATATTCAAACTGTACCGGGAGTTACTGCGGGTGTATATGCAGATACATTAACAGCACCTTTCAATGATTTGGAAGCTGTACAAGGATTAGCTGCAGAAAATAAAGATCAGGTTGCTGCCATCATTACTGAGCCTGTTCCCGGTAATATGGGCTGTATCCTTCCGAAGCAAGGATTCCTTGAAGGTCTAAGAAAGTTGTGTGATGAAGAAGGCATCATATTCATATTTGATGAAGTAATGACCGGCTTTCGTTTGGCGCCGGGTGGTGCACAGGAGCGGTTGAAAATTGATGCGGATTTAGTTACTTATGGTAAGGTAATTGGCGCCGGTATGCCGGTTGGTGCGTTTGGGGGTAAGATAGAGATTATGAAACACATTGCTCCCTTGGGAAATGTTTACCAGGCAGGCACTTTAAGCGGTAATCCAATTGCAATGATTGCGGGATTTACTTTGCTCACTCACCTTAAAGACAATCCATTTATTTATACAGAACTTGAAGAAAAAGCAAATTACCTGAAAGTGGGATTGCAGAAGGTTTTAGAACAAGCAAATATTCCTTTTGTTATCAATCATTTGGGCAGTATGTTATCCGTTCACTTCAGTGAAAGACCTGTTCAAGATTTTGCTTCCGCATCCGCAGCAAATAATGAAATGTTTAAGAAATTTTTCCATACCATGTTGAGACGCGGAGTATATCTGCCACCATCTGCATTTGAAACCTGGTTTTTGAGCAATGCCCTTACACAAAAGGATTTAGATATTACTATTGAAGCAGCAAAAGAAGCTTTGTTTGAACTGGATAAAAGCATAGGTTGACTGGAGTGGATTGTGCTAACGTCAATTGAAAATGTATAATACTATCTGGTTGATTTCAATGGCAGTAGAGATATAGAAAATCAGGCACTATATCATATATTTACGAGTGGCTGCCATAATATGCAACAGTTTCAAAGTCCACGTTGTCTATTGCTATAAATCTAAGCCATGCAATCCCTCCTTGTTATGACCTTCTCACTGCTTTTTCTAACATCTTCTTACGGGCAAAAGAATAAAAGTAAATGGATATATAACATTGGTTTTCATAACACCAGCAGTTATAGCAAGTTATTTCATAGTCTCTTATACGGTGAAGGAGGTTATCCAACAAAACAAAGGAGTGCCACTTTTTTGATTTTAATATTCTATATACCATACCAACTGAAAATGAGAAAATAAAAGTAGTGTATGGAATGGGTGGGAATCAGAAGGGGTATTATGAAAAAGGAATGCAATCAGGTGGATCTCCTTACGACTACTACCCTTATCAAAGAAAAATAAAAACCACTTATATCAGTTTATTAGTTGGGGGAAGCTATGATATACCAATGGGTAGGAAAACGAAATTGATTATAGGGCAATTGCTTAATCCGGAAATTACCATTCTTGCCGGAAATGATGTATATCGGCGGTTTCCTATCGGTGCCCGAACAACAGCAGCAGTTGAGTGGAATATTGGACAAAGGTCTACATTTAGACTGGCGCCTTATTTTCAAACGGCCATTACGAACTATAATAAAAGAAAGCTAACACAAGAGAGTTCCAACTACAAACCTTATGGATTTGGCTTGAACTTAGGCGTTGCCTTTGGAAGATAAATTACAGCCAACCACTAGTATTGCTGCAAGTTTTCTATGACTAAAAAGACAATTATTCTCTTATTTTTTGCTCCTGTTTATGCACATTGTTTTACATAGTTATCCTCAAACATTCTTTCATCTCTTACTACTGCAAACCCCCGGTGGACCAGTTTGTTTCTTACTGCATTAATAACGCTCATGAATAATAATGAATGCATGCAATATAAGGGGTGCTGAAGAGTTAGGCATTAGAAGTATTCAATATTTCTTGCCGATCTTCTGGACCAGCTTCGGGGATCAGATATATTTAAATTGTAAAAAAATTTTTCAACGAGGATTTTTTAAAAAGAAATTAATTATCTTAGTTAGACCTAAAGCTGATAAAATGAAAAAACACTATCTATTGATTACACTCGCTACAATGCTTTGTGGAATGGTTTATTCCCAAGCTGGCATTTTAAAAAAACTTCCTGGGAGTAAAAAGGGTGGAGGCGGAGGCCTCACCAGTATTATGGAAGGTAATCCTGCTATTTCCACCAACTTCAAAGATGTAAATATGGAAGGCACAATGCCTCCTGAATTCGGCGACGGCGCTCCATATGTGAAGTTGCGAACTGTACCAAGAGATTCTTTAGGTAATTTTCTTCTGAAACCCGGATTTTATGAAACATTTAATTTCAGCTATTGCTTAAAGGCAGGTACTCCAAGTCCGAACTTATCAGACGGATATGGTTTGGCCCCGTTAAAGGGAAAACAGGAGGACATAGTGCACGCAATATTGGTAAAGTCCCAGCAAATGTGGGCAAATAAAGGAACAACGACGAAAGAAAAGAGTTTGTTGGCAAATGCTGCAACTGCAGCTACTAAAATTGCGCAAAAGGATGTGCAATTACTGCTCTGGGCAATTATAGCAAAGACCGATTTTGAAAAACTTGCAGGGCGTTCTAAAGCAGTTGCTTTAGCACTGCTTACTCCCGGAGAAATTTTAAAATTAAATGGCGGTGCATTAAAAGCCGGGGGAAATTTTTTAATGGATAAAGGAATAATTAACAAGCCTGAACCACTACGTCTGATTGAAGAAGCTCAGGAAAAATTACGTTCATTATACTATAGGGCTGATGCAACTTTTGAAGATTTTGAAAGAGTAGCATTACTTGCCGGGATGTCAAATATGCCTCAGATAGCGCCTAATCGTACATGGTTCAAACACCCTACTGAAGATTATTACGTACGATATGAACCGCAGGGATATTCAAGAACTAAAATACAAGTTTATGTTCCTCCTACTACTACTCAGGTAAATTTTAAAGCAACAGGATACGTGGCTACTCCGGACGACTCAAGACAAAGATTAGCTCAAACCGATTGGTTTGTTGATAATGTAATAAATTAAGTTTCCCTTGAAACTTCTAAAAAGCTGCAGTAATGCAGCTTTTTGCTTTAGTCCAATATAGGCCTGAGCCATCTTTCTAATTCTTCAATCGGCATTTCTTTTCGCGTAAAATAATCTTCCAATTGATCTCTTTGGATCTTACCAATTCCAAAATACTGACTTTGCGGATGCGCAATATACCATCCGCATACAGAAGCCGCAGGATTCATTGCTAAATTTTCGGTTAATTCAATGCCTGTATTTTCAGTTGCATTTAGCAGGTCAAACAACTTCCATTTTTCTGTGTGATCCGGGCAGGCGGGGTAGCCAGGTGCCGGACGAATACCATAGTATTCTTCCCGTATCAATTGTTCATTCGTTAAATTTTCATCTTTTGCATAACCCCAATATATTTTTCTTACTTGCTGATGCAGGCATTCAGCAAATGCTTCTACCAAACGATCGGAAAGGACTTGTACTAAAATTTTGTTGTACTCATCGTTGTCTTTCATAAACCTTTCTCTGTGCTTTTCCATACCCTTGATTGTGACAGCAAAGGCGCCTAAAAAGTCCGATCCAGCCCCCATCCGACTTCCCCCAACGGGGGAAGAGTCAGCAGCACTAACCCCGCTTATCGAAATGTTCTTATTAATTGAAGCATTTTGATTGAGTGAGGTTTGTGGGATGGGTTCTCCCCCGTTGGGGGAGTTAGAGGGGGCTGGCTTTATAAAATCCGCCAACGAATAGTTTGGCTGCCCAATAGCCTTTTGAATTTGTTGTCGTAAAAATTCAAGCCTTATTTCTCCATTTTCTGTTTGCAGGATTACTGTATCTGCATCATTACTAAATGCAGGCCAGAAGCCAATAACACCATCCGCTGTAAACCATTTTTCTTTTACAACCTGGGCTAAAAGTTTTTTTGCATCGTTAAACAAGCGTGTTGCTTCTACACCAAATATTTTATCACTCAAAACTTCAGGGTACTTACCGGGCATTTCCCATGCAATAAAAAAAGGGCCCCAGTCAATATATTCTGCAATTATCGCCAAATCAAAATCAGAAAAGTTTTTTGTTCCTGTAAACAATGGTTGTACAGGCTGATAATTTTTCCAGTCAAACCTTGCTTTGTGAATTACTGCTTCAGGATATTTCAAATACCTTTTAGTTGTTTTCTTTTTACCAAAGTCTTCCCTCAGGTTTTTATATTCTTTATCTATAGATTCAAGGAATGGTTGTTTATTTTCCGGATTCAATAAATTGCCTGCTACAGTTACGCTGCGTGATGCATCCAGCACATGCACAACGCCGTTATCATACTGCTGGGCAATTTTTACGGCTGTATGCATGCGTGAGGTAGTGGCACCACCTATAAGCAACGGCTGTTTCATATTTCGCCGTTTCATTTCATGCGCCACATGCACCATTTCATCAAGAGATGGAGTGATTAAACCACTTAACCCAACAATATCTACATTTTCTTTTGTTGCTGTTTCTAAAATTTTATCTGCGGACACCATTACGCCAAGGTCAATTATGTCATATCCATTACAGCCAAGAACAACACCAACTATGTTTTTTCCTATATCATGAACATCTCCTTTGACAGTTGCAAGCAAAATTTTTGCAGCACCGGCAGCTTCTTCATTTTCAGTGCCTGCAGCAATATGAGCTACTCTTCTTTCTTCTTTTTCTGCTTCAATAAATGGAGTTAGAATAGCCACAGATTTTTTCATGACTCTTGCACTTTTTACCACCTGCGGCAGAAACATTTTACCGCTGCCAAACAAATCACCCACTACATTCATTCCATCCATCAAAGGACCCTCAATAACATCTAAAGGCTTTGGGTATTTCTGTCTTGCTTCTTCTGTATCTGCATCAATGTAGTCTGTAATGCCATTTACCAACGCATGTTTCAATCTTTCCTCAACCGAAGTATTCCTCCATGCATCATCTTTCTTTTCTGCTTCTTTTCCTTTTGCCTTTACGCTTTCTGCAAATGAAACCAATCGTTCCGTTGCATCAGGTGTTCGGTTGAGAATAACATCTTCACATAATTCCTTTAGCTGCGGTTCTATTTCATCGTACACCACTAATTGTCCTGCATTTACAATACCCATATCCATACCCGCTTTTATGGCATGGTACAAAAACACAGAATGCATTGCTTCCCTTACGTGATCATTACCCCGAAATGAAAAAGATATATTACTTACACCACCACTAATTTTTGTGAGTGGCATTCTTTGTTTGATAATCCCTGTTGCTTCTATAAAATCTACACCATAATTGTTATGCTCTTCAATACCTGTCGCAACTGCAAAAATGTTCGGGTCGAAAATGATATCCTGCGGTTCAAAGCCAACTTCTTCTGTCAGAATTTTGTAGGCTCTTTGTGAAATAGTTACTTTTTTATCTAATGTATCTGCCTGGCCATTTTCATCAAATGCCATTACAATAACGGATGCGCCATAACCCTGGCAAATAATTGCCTGTTCAACAAATTTTTCTTCCCCTTCTTTTAACGAAATTGAATTTACAATGCATTTTCCCTGTACACATTTCAATCCTGCTTCAATGATTGAAAATTTAGAAGAATCAATCATTATAGGAATCTTTGCAATGTCCGGCTCTGCTTGCAAAAGATTTAAAAAGGTAGCCATTGCCTTTTCACCATCCAGCAATGCATCGTCCATGTTAACATCCAGTATCTGTGCGCCACTTTCCACCTGTTGACGTGCCACACTTAATGCTTCCTCGTATTTATTATCCCGAATGAGTCGTGCAAACTTTTTTGAGCCAGTAACGTTTGTACGTTCACCAACATTTACAAAATTTGATTCCGGACGTACTACTAATGGTTCTAGTCCTGCTAATCTTAAGTACGGTTTGATTACGGCAGTTGCACTCATTTCGTCTTTTGTTTTGATGTAATTTTAAAGCCAACAATCCTTCTGGGCTTTTGTTCTTGTACCAGCAAAGATTTTAGTACTTTGAAGATTGCCTGTATTTCCTCATCTTTCTTAAGAAGGCTTTGCTCAATTTTTTCCATCTTACGCCATAATTCTTTGTTGTCAATCAGCAATTGGCGCATTTTTGTATAAACACGAATAATCTGGATATTAACTTGTATAGCTCTTTCAGAACGAAGAACTGAGGAAAGCATAGCTACTCCTTGTTCAGTAAAAGCGTATGGAAGTTTTCTCATTCCTCCCCAACTTGAAGTCGCAAATTGCGACTTCAAGTTGAACCACTCATCCGCAGTAAGTTGAAACATAAAATCATCTGGGAAACGACTTATATTTCGCCTTACAGCCTCATTAAGCCGTTTAACCTCTACATCATACATTTCCGCTAAGTCTTTATCCAGCATGATCTTAATGCCCCGAATGATAAAAATTTTTTCAATGATTTCAGTTTCTGAAAAGTTTGCAAGTTTATTCAAAGACTAATCGTTAATAATTATATTAGTACCTCTTCAACAACAGGCAGCGAACGAGGCTTAATATTTCTTACATGATCTGCAATGTGCTTGATGTGATCTGGTGTGGTGCCGCAACAACCACCTACAATATTTACAAAGCGTTCCTTTGCCCACTCTTCAATAAAATGTGCAGTTTCTTCGGGCTGCTCATCGTATTCACCCATTGCATTTGGTAAACCGGCATTTGGATAAGCAGATGTATAGCAGCTTGCAATTTGACTTAACTCTTCAATGTGCGGACGCATTTCTTTTGCTCCTAACGCACAATTTAATCCAACACTCAAAGGCTTCGCATGCATAACTGAAGTGTAAAATGCTTCCAGTGTTTGTCCGCTTAGTGTGCGGCCGCTTGCATCAGTAATTGTTCCACTGATAATTATGGGAAGAGCTGCCCCCCCACCCCCCGAAGGGGGGATTTGGCTTTGCTTCAAAAGCCCGCTTTTCAAAAAGTCTGCTTTATTATAGGTTTCTTCATCAGGTGGGTTAAGTGCGTAGGTAAGCCCTCCTTTCGGGTCCCGAAAGCTTTCGGGATGGGTGGGCCGTTCTCGAAAATATTTCTTGATGGCAAAAATTGCAGCCTTTGCATTTAAAGTGTCAAAAATGGTTTCAATAAGCAACAGATCCACTCCACCATCTACCAATCCTTTTACCTGTTCGTAATAAGCATTCATTACTTCATCAAATGTAACTGCACGAAAGCCAGGATTATTTACATCCGGAGAAAGAGACAGTGTTTTATTCATAGGGCCGATGGCACCTGCGGCCCACCCCAACCCCTCCCGCAGGGAGGGGCTGTGTGCCCTCCACTCTTCGATACTTTCTTTGGCCAATCGTGCTGCTGCAACATTTATCTCATAAGCAAGACCCTCCATTCCATAGTCAGCTAAAGATATTTTTTGGGAGTTGAAGGTGTTGGTTTCGATAATGTCTGCACCTGCCTCTAAATATTGTTTATGAATATCTTTTACGATTTGAGGTTGAGTAAGACTAAGAAGATCATTGTTACCTTTTACATCAGAGGGCCAGTCTTTGAAACGGTCACCGCGGTAATCTTCTTCAGTTAGTTTATGCCGCTGGATCATTGTGCCCATTGCACCGTCAATAACGAGAATGCGCTTATTAAGTTGTTGTTGAATCGTTTGCATAATTACTTACAGGATTTTTGTTGCATATTGTTCAGAACGTACAAAGGACGCAACAGACTTACAATAGAAATACTATTGCTGGTAACACAATCCCCGCCTGAACGACTTAGCCGGGCAGGCTTCGACAAGCTCAGGACTATGGAACTATAAACGGTGGGAAACTATGTTGAGGAGTTTCTTGCGTTTATTAGTTCTGTCGAGGCCGAACAATAAACAAATCCGCCTGTATGGTGCAAAAATATAGCACAGATGAATATGATAGAAAAAAAGATTTGCAGGTGTCACCGGCTGGAGACATAATTTTCAATTGGCAAACGATTTTGCAGGCTGCGTGCAAGCGTCATTTCATCTGCATATTCCAGCTCGCCACCAAATGCAATACCACGGGCAATGGTGGTTACACGTACGTTTGCTGGCAATTTCTTTTGAATGTAGTAAATAGTAGTGTCGCCTTGTATGGTAGGACTGAGGGCAAAAATAACTTCGATAGTTTCCTCTCTATGTACCCTTTGTGTGAGCGACTCAATATTTAGCTGTGAAGGCCCAATGCCATCTAACGGAGAAATAACGCCACCCAAAACATGGTAGGTGCCATTGAATTGCTGTGTGCTTTCCAGTGCAATTACGTCGCGAATATTTTCTACAACGCATATCATATCCTGCTTGCGCATGGAGTTAGCACAAATGGAGCAAATATCACCATCGGCAACATTGCTGCACCGCTGGCAAAATTTAATCTCACTGCGCATGCGGGAGATGACATCACCAAAGTTCTGCACGACCTCTGCATCCTGCTTTAATAAATGCAATACTAAACGAAGAGCTGTTTTTTTTCCAATGCCGGGTAGCTTTGAAAATTCATTGACTGCCGATTCCAATAAAGCACTGGAGAATTGCATAAGTAAAGGTAAGAAAAGCCCACCTAAATCCCTACCTACCGGATAGGGAAGACTGCCCGAAGTGAGTTCTTCTCATCAGCACAAGTTCCAGCTAATAGAATCATTCTTATAGGTTAAAATCCATCTTACAAATTGGGAATCTTACTTAGGTATTAGCAAGTTGAATGTGCTATCCTCCCCCTTCGGGGGAGCCAGAGGGGGCCGCTATTTCAAAATCATTGTCCGCATTAGGCCTTATACTGATCCGTCGCTGTATAGGAAGTACAATTTCTGGTTGTATTTTATTGCCAAAAAATTGTCCGGGATCCCATTTGCCGTTTTTGTTTCTGTCGTATAAAATGCGCAGCTCATATTCACCTGTTTGAAAAAGTTGCTGTGTATAGGTGCCATTGTTCAGTGGTGCTGTAAATACCACTGCATTATTTTGTATGAATTGTAAAACGCTGTTTTCTGCGGCATTTATGTTTCGAAGACGAATAGTTATGTCACCATAGTCTGTTCTTTTTCGGGTTGTAAAAAATAATGTATCTGTTTTTAATAGCCTGCGGCCTAATGTGTCTTCTGCAAAATCTTTACCCATTATCAGATTGTACCGCGTGTTTTCTCTCCATTGTGAACGTACGGTCAATCTTTTACTACCGGAATCTAATGTCAGGGAAGCAAGTAAGGGATTGAATGTGCTATCTGAAGTAAGTGAAATTTTATTGGTGTCTAAAAAACGAAGTGGTTGCTCAAAGGTGATGATGAAATCGCTTAACAGGCTTTGCTGATTGCTAACCAGATTGGTGGTAAACCGTAAGCGTTTGTCTGTGGAAACTACCGCTCTTGTACCGGCTGGTGGAGTTCTGGTATCTGCTTCTTTATATGCAAACAAATCCGGAGCGACCATACTCTTGTTTATTGTCAATGGAAAATTATTAAATGCAAAAAATTGATTTTTATTTAAATAACGCCTGCTGCCTCCAGCATCTCCTAATGCATACAAGGCAAAAGTTCCGGATGGTAAATTGCGAAAGGTATAGTTGCCCTGCCTGTCTAACCTTGCTACATAACGTGGCTTTTGATTTACTACCGCAGAATCTTCTAAATTTCTGTGCAGCATTACAATTAATGTAGAATCAATACCTCCTGTTTCAGCTATAATAACTTTTCCCTGTATCTGAAAAGAGTCCAGGGCAGGTCCGGTTGAAAAAGTATAATCAAAATCTTTTAAGATGTTGCTTTCATTATAATCTCTGATAGCGTTTCCAAAATTGATAGTATAAGTGGTATTTTGTTCCAGCGAGTCCCGCAACCGGATGGTTATTGTTCGCAAACGCACATCAATTTGCGGGTTCACCTGTGGTGTTGGGGACACTACTAAGTTAGCGGGCACGTCCTGCAGATCTACATATTCGTCAAACTGCAAAATGATCCTGTTGCCCCTGAAATTTACTGTAGAGTCCGGCGGATCCGCCTTTACTAACACCGGCGGCAGTGAATCTCTGGGTCCGCCTGAAGGAGGAACAATGTTAGCGCAACCTGTCTGAACCAGGATTTGTGGGATTAGCAGGATTATTAGAATAAAAAAGAAACAGCCTTTTATGACACAAGTTGCTTTCATTGAGAAGCAACAAACATAATGGCTTTCCTACTCTTACTGTCCTAATAATCCTTTAAATTGTCTGAACCAGGATTTATGGGATGAGAAGGGATTCGAGGATAAAAAAGAAAACCACATACAAAATTCGCAGACTTTAAGAAGCAACAAACAAGTAACATTCTTATCCTGTCTATCCTGCTAATGCTTTAAATCTCCCCCATCCTGATTCAGACTATTCAGTTATAGAAGCTAAAAGTAGCTCTTCCAAATCATTATCCTCATCTTGTAATTCGTGCAGGGCCACAGCAAGATTGTTGGTTTTTACAAAATTGCACCAATGACATTCTGGTTTTCCGCAGCCTTTATAAAAATCATGCGCCTGTATTTTATCCCACACAGTTTTTATTTGTTGTGTAACGGTAGTTATGTCTGCGGGAGTAACAAATATTCTCCGCTTAACGTAATTTTTCTTTTTATCCGGTTCAATAAAATCAAATTCGCTGCTTACCACCTGCCATTTTTTTCGGGTGTTGTTGTCCATCAGTATTTTATAAAATACCGCCTGCCGCCAGTAATCACCACCGGCCGGACACTTTTCATTAGGAGCATCCAGCTTGTTATTTTTTATCGCATAAAATGAATCGCCGGTTTTGTAATCAACTACATTTACATCGTTACCGGTAAATTCCAGCTTATCCAGCTTACCTTTCAGCGGCACACCTTCAACAAAAACATGCTTTATATTCTGTTCCGTTAAAACGATTTTATTCCAGCTGCTTACATATTTGTTGTAATAATTGGTGAGTACAATTTTTCCGTATTCAGTCCTGTTCTCATACTGCTTTTTTGTAAAACTTTCACGGTGGCGCTTCATGTACCATTCAAAGTCTGCAACAAATTCTTCAACAGGAGGCAACCGGTCATTGTTGAGCTTCATCTTTCTGAATAATGTCTCCAACGCATAATGCACAGCAGAACCAAACTCGATATTTTCATTTTTTGGTGAAGGAATGCGAACAAGGTTTTTGAAATAAAATTCAAGAGGACATTTCATGTAATTGTTCAGTGCTGTTACATTCATTACAAACTTTTCCAGTAACAGGTTTACAAAATTTTGTTCAATCTCTTCTATCTCCGGCGCCCTGTCTTCACCAAATGGCAACAGACTAAATACATCAAGTACATTGTCCGGAATGAAAACCTTCCCGATTGGCAAATCAAATTCATCACGTATTTCTGCAATGAACATGGATGGTTCAAAATCTTTCCCATCACTACCACAACAGCAGTAAGAAATGGTAAGATGTTGTTCAGCACGGGTAAGTGCAACATAAAAAAGCCGGCGTAATTCTTCTTCACCCCCATCACCGCCGGGTGTTGTTGAAGAAGCAAACACTGTATCAGGAAGCTTGAATCCACCGCCGGGTTTCTTTTTATTTTCCCAGCAATTTGAATTCACTCCTGCAAAGAATACATATTCAAATTCCAGTCCTTTGGCACCATGAGCAGTAAGTAAGTTCACACCTTTGTCGCTTCCGCTTACATGTAGCAGCGGCAATGCCAGATCTTCTTTTTCCATCAGCTCAATCACATGTACCAGTTGCTGCGCATTCATTGTGGGATTGCGGCGGGTTTCTTCTTTTACAAAATCAAATAACCCTGTCAGCACCCGTATCAGCCAGTGCTTTTCATTACTTTGCATAATCTGGTTCAGCACACCTCCTTCCCGAATGATGCTTTCAAACAAGCACTGCAATGTTACATTAGAGGCATCAGCTATCAACTTTTCAACAAAATTCCCTGCTCTCTTTAGTTCCTTACTTACGGGCTGTGAAAAAAGATCTTTCGGTGGCTGGTTGATCTTTTGGTGGAGTAACTGTCGTAATGAAATCTTTTCATCTGTGAATTGTTTATCAGCTACTTCAATGCTCAGTTTTGCAATTTCTATGGGTTGAATATTGAACCAGTCAAAGTGAAGTATTTCAAAAAGGAGTTCATCGCCGCTATACGGAACTTCATGTTCGGTTGCCACATATTTCAGCAACTGGATAATCTTTTGTGCTAATGGTATTTCCAGGATGTTCAGACTTCTCTTGCTGTAAAACGGAATGTTTCGGAACTTAAAAAACTTCGCCAGCTCTTCACCATACTTATTCTCCTTGTAAATAATTCCAATATTGCACGGCTCAACACCTTCTTCCAAAAGTTTTTCTACCTGTGTAGTGATGTCAATCATCTCATGCCGTTGTGTCTCGTATGATTTAATCACGGGCTTCTGTGTAAGGTGTTTGATACCTTCCCTGCTGGAGATAAGTTCTTTGGTAAGACCGGGCATTTTATTGATGAGCCGCTCATAGTTGCGGTTGATGAGTGACCTGGATATATCCAGTATGGGTTGCGTGGAGCGGTAGTTGTGCGTAAGCACTACCGTCAGCAATTCATCCTTATAGCTCTTAGAAAAAACATGCATGTTCTCTACGTTTGCACCCTGAAATCGGAAGATACTCTGGTCATCATCACCCACAACAAAAACATTCGGTTTTTCCCAATAGCTGATCAACAAATTGACAAGCTCATTTTGTGTACCACTGGTATCCTGGTATTCATCAACCAAAATATATTGAAACCGTTCCTGATAGTTAGCAAGCACATTCTTATTTTCCTTAAACACCCGCAACACCCAGTTAATCATATCATCAAAATCGTAACGGTTTTTGCTGCGCATCATCTGCTGAAAGCGATCAAACTCATTCACAGCGCCACGCAGTCTTTCCATGCGATCTTTTTCTTCATCTATTCTCCATTGAACAGGATCACCTGCTTTTTTATCACGGTATACTTTCTTATAAATAAACTCACTGCGGTTGGGCAGGTCATTAATATAAGCATCAATTTTTTTATTAATAAATTCCGGTGTCCAGCCTTCCCGCTTCATTGTACTGTACAACTGCTTCAATGGATAGATCTCGTAATACACATTACCACGGAACCGCTTTAGCGGATGATCATTTGGAAATAAATCGATCAACTCACGTAGAAGATCTGTGCGTTCCAGCTCTGAAATTGGATCAAAAGAATTTTTTTCAAACAATGAAAGATTTTCCTGTATCACATCATTACAAAATGCATGGAATGTATAAATGTTCACCTTATATGCATCGGAGCCGATGAACTCCTGCAGCCTGCGGCGCATATTTATGGCTCCGTTGTCGGTATAAGTAAGACAAAGAATGTTGGATGGATCAGTATCGGTTTCCAATAAAATTTTTCCTACCCGTGCACTAAGTATTTGCGTTTTGCCCGTACCCGGACCAGCTATTACCATTACCGGACCCTCAATAGCATCTACCGCCTTACGCTGATGCTCATTCAGGCGATTGTACTCTTCGGTAAACTTTTGGTGCAGTTTTTCTTTTTGAAAGGACATACTCAAAGATATTACTATTTGCTAAAAATTTTGGTACTGTGGAAAACAGGTGGATTGTTTAAGCTGTAACATTACCGAAATAGGACAACCGGGTTGAGACCAGCAGAAAACGAAGGACTAAGGCTTGATTTTTTATATAAATTAATTGTTGAACAAATTCAATCGGTTATTATGAAAATAGCAACCTATAATGTGAATGGCATCAACGGACGCCTGCCTGTGTTACTGCGCTGGCTCGCGGAAGCATCGCCGGATGTAGTTTGCCTGCAAGAGTTAAAAGCACCCCAGGAAAAGTTTCCAGAGCAAGCCATAAAAGAAGCAGGCTATCATGCCATCTGGCACGGACAAAAAAGCTGGAATGGCGTCGCTATAATGACTCGCAACACTCAACCTGAGGAAATAGGGCGACTGCTTCCCGGAGATCCCGAAGACAGCCACAGCCGATATATTGAAGCAATGATCAGCGATATACATATTGGTTGTCTCTACCTGCCAAATGGAAACCCTGCTCCCGGGCCAAAATTCGATTATAAACTAAAATGGTTTGAACGGTTGACGAATCATGCAAAGGAGCTTCTTCAATCCGGTAAACCCGTAGTGTTGACAGGAGACTATAATGTGATGCCAACCGAAATGGATGTGTACAAGCCGGAGCGTTGGCTGAACGATGCCCTGTTTCGACCAGAGACGAGGGCTGCTTTCAAAAACATGGTAGATCAGGGTTGGACGGATGCCATACGAAAATTGCATCCAGATGAAATCATTTATACGTTTTGGGATTATTTCCGGAATGCTTATGGCCGCAATGCAGGTTTACGTATTGATCATTTCCTCCTGAGTCCACAGTTAGAAAGCCGCCTTATAGCTTGTGGGGTTGACCGTGATGTCCGCGGATGGGAAAAAAGCAGCGATCACGCCCCGGTGTGGATTGAACTATCTGATGACAAATTGTAACAGGACAGAATCGCTTTATGCTATCACATAATCCATAGATGGGGGTAAAAGAAAAGAAAATTCTCTGTTGTGGCATGACTTTTTCAGAATAGAAGCCATAAATAGCGATTTACAAAAAAGACCTAATCGTTTAAACATTCAAAGAAAACTTATTTAAAAGTACAATTATGAAAAAAATGTTTGCTATAGTAGCTATCGCTGCTTCACTTGCTGCTTGTAACGACTCAACTAAGGTTGACACTTCCGTGGAAACCGATACCAGTACTGCTAATAC